>JAKQSZ010000025.1 GCA_029569475.1 Candidatus Eiseniibacteriota bacterium
ACCTGACTCCTCGCCGGACGGCGAAACCTGACTCCTCGCCGGACGGCCAAACCTGACTCCTCGCCGGACGGCGAAACCTGACTCCTCGCCGGACGGCGAAGCCTGATTCCTCCCCGGACGGCCAGACCTGACTCCTCACCGGACGGCTAGGCCTGCACGCCCACGGCGGGCGCGTGTTCGCCCGGGTGGCCGGCCTCGAGCTCGTCGTGCTCTTCGTGGTCGTGCGGCAGCATCTGCGAGAAGTAGATGGTGGCCAGCAGGGTGAACACCAGAGCCTGGATCGTGCCCATGAGCAGGCTCAGGAAGATGAAGGGCAGGTGCAGCGGCACCCCGACCGGCGACCCGAGGAATCCCACCAGTCCGAGCCCGAGGCCGGCAAAGACCGCCAGCAGCACATCCTCGCCCAGGATGTTGCCGAAGAGACGCAGCGACAGGCTGATTGGCTTGGCGATCTCCTCGATGATGTGCAGCGGCAACATCAAGGGGACCATGCACCAGCCGATGAGATCCTGCGGCGAACCCAGCATGTGATGGAGGTAACCACCGAGGCCCAGATTGCGGAGCCCGGTGTACTGGACGTAGAGGAAGACCGTGATTCCCAGCGACAGGGTCGTCTCGATCACCGAGGTCGGCGACTTCAGAAAGGGAATCAGGCCCTGGAGGTTGTTCAGCCAGATGTAGAAGAAAAGGGTTCCCAGAAAGGGAATGAACTGCCGCCCGCGCGGACCAAGGACGCTGTCGATGAGGTTGGCAAAGGCCTCGACCATCATCTCGACCAGGTTCTGCAGTTTTCCCGGGATCAGGGTGCGTTTGCGGTGGACCGTGATGGACACGACACAGAGCAGGAGGATCACGAGCCAGGCGTGAATGGGGTTCTGCCACTTGTACAAGGTGGCGGCCCAAGCCGCGTCCGGGAAGGCGTTGTGGAGAAAGTGGAAGATGCTGGGGAGTTCCGGCACATGGCTTCCCTCCCCATGGCCATCTTCCCCGTGCTCTCCCGCCTCGTGCGCGCCGGACACATGGCCGTCCATGCCATGCCCTTGGATGTCGTGCCCGCCGGGCTCCGACGCTTCCACCGCCCCCCCGGGGTGGCCGGCGCCCGGGTCCACTCCGGATCGGGAGTCGGCCAGAGCCAGCAGCGGCAACGCGATCGCCGCCAGGAGCAGCAGCGGAAGGATGGGAGGGTGGCTCCGGCGCGCGCGCGTCGAGCGGGACAAGGGGCGCGGTGGTCCGGCGGGGGCGATCATCCGCCCTACCACCTTGAGGAGGATCACCACCAGGAGAAGGGAAAATCCCGCGAGAAACCACGGCACCGACAGCGAGAGGGGCCCGAGACAGAGCCAGGTCCCGCCGAATAACAGGAGAAGCTTGACCGGCAGGACCAGCAGGAGCGTCCACGCGGGCAGACGGTCCTGCTCGGGGCGCAACATCCGTTGGAACACCTGCCGCAGGAGCTGCAGATTGGCCAGGGAGAGGATCAGGCCCGACAAGACCGCCACGCCCTCGCGCCATCCGCTGTAGGTTGTGACTGCCAGGGCTCCGACCGCTCCCAGGATCAGGGTGGCAGTGCGCACACGCCCGAGGAATGCCGGAGTCAGCTCAAAGCCCCCCAACCGTCGTTTCTCCCTTCCGCGCGTCTCTCCGCGCGCCACGTCGCTTCTGGCTGTCCCCTCGGAAGCGACCCGGCGGGGGACTAGAGGCGATCGACATCCTTCTGCACCTGACGCACCACGCGCACGATGTAGCGGACGGTGGCGGCCAGCCCTAGCCCGAGAAAGACGAACTGCATCCATGGATCAGTGTGCAGCCGCCGATCGAGCCAACGGCCAATAAAATACCCGACCAGCGGACCCACCCCCAACATGAAAGGGACGGTTCCCAGGGCTGCCGCCAACCGGATGTAGCGATAGCGTTCGTTCCGTTTCGGTTTCATCACCCGCCGCCGCGGCAAAGCCGCTATGGTCTGTGAACAGCCGGCCGCTGGAGGCGACGCATGCTCTGTGCCCCCGGGCTCTCGGCAAGTGCTCCGTGCCCCCGGGCTTTGGGCAAGCCGGAAACGTGCGAACGGCGGATTATCGAGATCGGCCCCGGAGACTGTCAACCCCCTTTGTGCTCAAAAGCACAATCGATACGAAAAGAGGGTCCGCGTGTCTCATCAAGACCAGGCGGGAAACCACGCGTCTGAGGCCACATCGAAGGAGATCCTCGCGGGTGGTCTCGCGGATGCATCGAAACCGGAGGGGTTCCTCGCGGGTGGCTCCCCTGGTGCCACGTCGAAATCGGAGGGATTCCACGCGGGTGGTCCCCCTGGTGTGCGGTCCCCTGCTCCCGGCCAGGCGATCGACCTCGGGGTCCAGGGACCTCCGTCCCCTTCCCCGTTGCTGCTCGATCACGAACTCACTGGAAGCGCGTCAGCCCCCACCTTGGTCCTCCTGCATGCCGGAGGAATGTCGCGACGGGAGTGGAGGCCGTTTCTGCCCGCCTTCGGGGAACACTTCCGCGTCCTGGCGCCCACGGCCCTGGGCCATGGGCGGAGTCCGCGCGCCCCCTCCTTCACGGTCCGTATGCAGGTGGATGCCGTGCTCTCGCTCCTGGATCACCTCGGCATCGAGGCAGCCTCCTTCGTGGGCTCGTCGCTCGGGGGCGTGACCGCTCTCACACTTGCTCTGACGCACCCGCGGCGCGTGCAACAGCTCGTCCTCTACCGGAGCGGATTCCGTCACGGAAGCGCCGCGCTGGACTCTCTGCGTCGTTTCGCCACGGAGGAGAACTGGTCGGCCTGGGGACTGAAACGTTGGATGGAGCGCGAACATGATCCGCAGGGCGGGCCCAGCGCCTGGACTGAGGTGATCCGCGCCGTGGCCGCCGCCCTTGAACCTCCCCTGGCAGGTCCTCCGATCACGGAGGAAGACCTCGCCGGTATCGGCATCCCGGTCCTCTTGATCGGCGGTGACCGCGATCCCCTCGTCCCGCTCCAGGAGCTTGTTGGGATGTACCAGGCCATCCCCAACGCCTCTCTCTGGGTCGTGCCCCACGCGGGCCACATCATGGCCATGGAGAGCTGGCGCCGGCCGGCCTTTGAGCTCGAGGTCCTGCGCTTCCTGACCCGTAGGAAAGCCGGCCCGGAGTCACGGGCCCACAACGGACAGGAAAGCTAGCCAGCCGGGAGTCACAGACCCCAACCCAGGGGAAAGCTAGCCAGCCGGGAGTCACAGGCCCACACCCGACGGGAAGGCTAGCCAGCCGGGAGTCACAGGCTCACACCCGACGGGAAAGCTAGCCAGCCGGGAGTCACACGCCCCAACCCAGGGGAAAGCGAGCAGCCGCCGGGACTCACAGGCCCCAACCCAGGGGAAAGCTAGCAGCCGCCGGGACTCACCGGCCCCGACGAAAGGCACAGCTCGCCGCCTCGCCGCTTCCACGGCCGAGGCAGACCCTTCGTATCCTTGGTTGGGCGGATCGTCTTCTGTTTCGATGCCTACCGCCGCCCGCGCGAGGGCGGAACCTGCCGGCCTGGTGACCAGCAGGTGGTTCGTCCGCCGATGCGTTCGCGCACGAGCGGCACTCCGGTGGCGGGGCAATGGCCTCCATCCGCCCATCGCTGATGGAAGAGCCAGCCCCGCGGCGGATCCGAGCCCCTGACTCCGACACTGGACATGGCCAGCCGCGCGACTCGCCTGGTCTCCGCGAAGAGCCTCGCGAGTTCTTCCCGCCGGAGTGTTGCCGCCGTCCGCGCCGGATGGATCCCGGCGCGCCACAAGATCTCGTCGGCCATCCAGTTGCCGATTCCCGGAAAGCCCTCCTGCAGCAACAGGACGCCTTTGATCGGAGCCCCTGGATGACGCGCCAGGAACTCCTCCAGCCGCTGGCGCCTGAAGCCCGAGGACAGGATGTCGGGAGGCAGTTCGCGCCACCACGCGGGAGGCTCGGTCCCTCGGTCGAAGCGGACGCGGCCGAACTGCCGCGCGTCGGCGAAAACGAGGTGACGGCCCTCCTGCACGATGACCAGGTGCTCGTGACGGCGTTGGACCGTCCCCCGGGAGAACCGAGCCTCGCTCTCTCTGCCGGTTGCCTGGATGCTGGCGGGGGATCCGCTATCGGCGTCACGACACAGCAGCCGTCCGCTCATCCCGAGGTGGATTCCAAGCCACCCCTGCGCGGAGGTGGCGAAGAGCATCCACTTGCCGCGTCCCCACGACCCGGTCAGCGAGACGCCGCGGAGACCGCGCCGAAGCCTGGCGGGATCGATCTCGCGCAATGTGCGGGCGGAGGGATGGAGGCGAACATCGAGGATCTGCCGGAGGAGCCCCGCGTCCCACTGCCGGCGCGAGAACTCGACCTCCGCGAGCTCAGGCATCCGCTGAGCCGGCCCACAGCGCCGTCAGGATGCGTGGAAGGATGACGCCGCTCGGACCCCGCAATGGGCAGTCGGCGATCTCCGCGATCGGTCCCGGCTCGGGGTTCACGTCGATGACGCGTGCCCCGCGCTCCCGCGCCAGGCGCGGCAGCGCCGCCGCCGGATAGACCTCGCCGCTCGTGCCCGCGACGATCATCACCTGGCAGGCCGCCGCGTCTTCCCAGGCCCGCTCCAGGACGGCTTCCGGGAGGCGCTCGCCGAACCAGACGACGTCGGGCCGCACGAGTCCGCCGCAAGCGCATCGCGGCGGTTCCCCGGCTTCCGCAATCGCAGGCACGCGCGCCTCGAGCTCGCCCACACCAGGCTGGGCTCCGAAACCCTTCGGCGAGCCCACCTGGCTACCCGGGTTGAAAGTCTGCTGTCTGTACGGCTCATGGCAGCGATGGCAGCGGAACGCGTCGATCCGCCCGTGGAGGTGGAAGACCTGGCGGCTCCCCGCCCGTTCGTGTAGGTCGTCGACATTCTGCGTGTAGATCGTCACCGTGCCGAGCAGGCTCTCCAGGCCAGCCAGCGCGTGATGGCCGGCGTTGGGAGTGGCCGCGGCGAGCCCACGCAAGCGTTCCATGTACCAACGCCAGACCAGGCCGGGGTCAGCCGCGAAGCCTTCCGGAGAGGCCAGCTTCATGGGATCGTAGCGCGCCCACAACCCGGTCCGCGCGTCACGAAAGGTGGGAATCCCGCTCTCGGCGCTGACGCCGGCCCCGGTCAACACGATGGCCGACCGCGCTTGCCGCAGCCACTCGGCCACGGCGGGGATCTGGCGTTCGAGTTCCATTGGACCTTCCACATCCGCGAGCCGGGCTGTCCGCTTTTGCCAGCCTTCTGCTTCTTACCAGCCTTCTGCTTTTTACCAGCCTTCTTCCTCGAGGATTCTCACCAGAATGGCCGTCACTTGCGAGCAGATATGGGAGAAGCGAGTGCGCAGCGGTCGCGAGAGCCCCGGGCCCTCGCCCAGGTCATGCGGTTCTATGCCGATCAGGTCGGTTCCGCGGATGGGGAGTTCATCCTCCAGCCACAGGGCGAGATGGTCGAGCCCGATCCGCGACTGTCCCCCCAGGCGGCGGACCATGCTCAGACCGCTCTCGCCACGGATGCCGAGGTGCCAGTGGTGCACGTCGCCGACGCGCCCGCTAATGCGCACCGCGTCGACCAACACCACCCGCTTTCGCTCGGCCAGCACGGGATCGAGGCGCCGCGCATCCGTTCCGCCTTCGATCCACTCGACCAGTTGGCCCGCGGTTCCCTCGGCCTGCGACGCCACCCCCTCCGCCGGCGGGCGCGCCTCGGTCTCCGGGTACGCGAGACGCAGGCCGCGGGAGCGATCCGGAGGCCGTCCCTCCGGCCGGACAGCCGTGGAACGGAGCGATCCTGCCCGTCGCGGCCGGGACACCTGAGCCCGCGCCAAGCCGATCTCCCCCACAATCGTGCGGACTCGGCCGATGACCCTGATCGCGATCCCGTCGTCGCGCCGGGCCGGGTCGCCCAGGGCGACAACGGCCATCGGAGCAGGCATCCGGTCCGGGGCGGGCAGGCGGGGCAGGTCGAAGGCGGCCATGCGGATCTCCTTTCGCGCGTAGGCTGTCCCGGTCTTTGATCGTCCGCCCGAGGAACCACCTTGAGGCAGGCTCACCCATGGTTGTGGAACGAATTCTGTTGCGCGGAGGCGATCATCAAACGTTCCTGGGGGAAGTTGTCGAGGTCGAGGCGGGGACAGACTCACCGTTCCCGTAACGCTTCCATTTCCATTGACTTTGATCGATCGTTCAACAAGAATCCTGCCACAGCCTAGGAGGCAGTGTCGATCCGCACTTCGTCGGCCTCCATCCAGTACAGCCCAACCAGCGTTCCATCCTCGATCTCCTCCCGGACCTCCAGGCGGCCGAAGGCCCAGGCCGGCTGGTCGATCGCGAGGGAGATCCGCTCCCCGCCCTTCACGGTCACGTCGATCCACTCATTCGGTTTGGGCATCTTTCCGTAGCAGCAGGCCAGCGCGCAGTTGAGGAGCACGAAGCGGTTGGTGCCCTCGGCCTCCTGGTCCACCGGTACGACGAATCCGCGGATGGCGATTCGCCGGCCATCCAGATCCCGGATCTCGGGCGGGATGGGCGTCATCGGTTCACCAGGCTCTGGAACGGTGAAACAGGACAACACCTCGAAAGTCATGCTCAGGGCATCCCCCACGGCCGGGGCCTTGGAGCCCCCGCCCGAAGCGGCCGGAGCCTGGTCGGTGGATCGACCGCCGCAGCCGGCCACGACGCAGGCGAGTGCCGCGATCACGAGGGTGAGCAGCCGTGACGCCATCGCGATGCCTGTCTCCTCAATCGAGATCCTGGAGCGCGCGCCCGGCCGAGACGCGATAGGCGCGCAGGGCCGGAGGCAACCCGGCGACAGCGGCCAGGACGACCATGGACGCCGGAGCAATCCAGAATACCGGATGTCCCAGCGAGAGGTCCAGGATGACGCCCGTCTGTTCGCGCACGATCCCGCGCGCCGCCGCCAGGATGGCGAAACTGACCGGGAGACTCCCGAGCGCCCCGAGCGCTCCGATGCCGGCGGCCTCGACAAGCACGAAGCCGAAGATCTCGCGCCGGCGCGCCCCCAGGGCTCGCAGGGTGGCGATCTCCCTGCGCCGTTGCTCCATCGAGTTGTAGGTGGCCGCCAGGATCGCGGCGGCTGCCACCACGACGGTGAGATAGGCGACCAGCGCCAGCACCTGGTTGACCCAGCCCAGGCGGGCCAGAAGCTGGCCCATCACCCGCCCGATCGGCCAGGCGATGGTGAAGGAGCGACCACGCCGGTTGAACTCCTCATCGAGCGAGAAACCCGCTTGTGGATGGCGCACCCGCAACAAGATGGCGCTGACCTCCTTGACCGAATCCGGGATTTCAGCCGCCCCGTGCGCCTCGAAAGCGCCGCCCGCTCCGCGAAGCAGGTGGCCGGACATGCGGAAGACCGACTCGAGCGGGACATAGATCGCGCGATCGAAAGGGCCGCCGGTTGGCCGCAGGACGCCGGTCACCGTGCAGGTCTCCTCGTGGGCCGCTCCACCCTCGTCGAGGCCGTGCGTCGGATGGAAGACGCTTCCGGGTCCGAGCTTGAGCTGCTGCGCGGCGGTGGCTCCAGCCACGGCGTCGTGGAGATGCTCACACCAGCGTCCCCCGTCCTCGACCGAGAGCGGCTGCCCGCCCGGGCCTCGGGCGAACTCGAGGAACTCGGGGGTCGTTCCGATCAGACGGTAGCCGCGGTACTGATCCCCCACCGCGAGCGGGACCGCCGCGGTCACCCTTCGGTCCGCGCGCAATTCCTGGAAGAACGACCATGGAACGTTTCCCGGCGAATCCTCGATCTGGAAGATGCTGCTCAGGACGAGTTGGAGCGCGCTCCCACGCGAGCCGGCCACGCCGTCGAAGCCGCAGTCGATGCCGGTAAAGGCGGAGCGAGCCCGATCCTGCAACATCCAGACAGAAATGATGAGCCCCGCGCCAAGCGCCACCGAAACGGCGCAGACGGCCGTGGAGAGGGCGTGTCTTCGCAGGTTCCGCCGGACGATGAGCGCGACGGCGGCGAGCATCCCGCCACGCGGTCGCCGTGCGGGCTGAGCCGATCCGAGGTCAGATCGGTTCGAGTTCGCACCCGGCCCGGTCATGGACAAGGCTCCGGCGCCAGGGTCAGCGAATCCAGGCGCTCCACGCGGCGAAAGTTGCCCAGAGCGCGCTCGTCGTGGGTCACGACCAGAAGCGCGGCATGGTTCTCCCGGCAGGTTTCCTGCAGAAGCTCCATCGCGAGCCGGGCCATCGGAGGATCCAGGCTCGCGCTGGGTTCATCGGCCAGGACCAGCGCGGGATGATTAGCGAGGGCCCTGGCCAACGCCACCCTCTGCTTCTGCCCGACGGAGAGGCTTCCTGCCGGCTGCTTCGCGAAACCCGCCAAGCCCACCCGCAGCAGGAGCGCGGCCGCGCGCTCGCGGTCTAGGCCCGCGCCGAAGCGCATTGCGATCTCGATGTTCTCCTCCACGGTGTAGCCGGCCAACAGGTGAAATCCCTGGTGGACGACGCCGACGCGACGCCCGCGCCAGCGATCGCGCGCGGCCTCGCCCATCATGTCGAGGCGGACGCCATCGACGCGGACCTCGCCCTCATCGGGCAGCAGCAGCCCGCAGAGGATGTGCAACAGCGTGGTCTTGCCCGAACCGCTCGGGCCGACCAGCGCCACCTGCTCGCCGGGGTCCACGCGGAAGGCGCCGATACGCAGAACTTCGGCCCACTCGCCCCCAGCTCGGCGGAAGCCCTTGCGCACATCCTTCAACTCGACCATGTCCCCCCCTCAGCCCGGATTTCGGGCGAGCTCAAGAACCGGTCCTTTCGCCTGCTCCGAGCCGGCCCTGATCATCTCGGGCCACGTTTCGGCCGCCGCTGCCGCCCATGACCACGCGTGCCGGCGGATCCTCCCCCGGACGTCGTCGATCCCAAGCCTGGGCGGCCCAGGTGCCGGGGAGGCGAAGCTCGAAGGTGACGTGGATGCGGAGGCATCAGCCATCATGCTCCGCCCGCCCGCCTCGCCGGCCGGCCGACAGGCCGGGGCGCTGCGACGTCCTCGCCCGATCGCTTCAGCCCGAGTTGCTTGCGCGCCAGCTCCACCGGCAAGTTGCCGCAGGACATCACCGTTTCGCGGATGACGCGGTCTTCAACGCCGGATGGGGACAAGTCACGGCAATCGTCCATGAGGCGCTCGAGCAGGGATTTGCCCGCTCCCCAGCTCGCCGGCTGGGTGGGGCTTTCGCAGCAGCGCCGGACCTCCGCCAGCGCAGCGGGTCGATCCATCCTGCCCTTGCGGACCAGGAAGGTGACCGCCTCGCTAAAGGTCATGATCCCCGTGTGCAGGCCGACATCGACGAGGACGCGGCAGGCCCGCCACAGCACCCCGTGAAGCTGCATGACGCACACCCGGGGATCAGCCAGAAACCCGTGCTCACGCATGAGCTCCTCGCAGTGCAGGGCCCAGCCTTCGAAGAGGACATCGCTCGGGAAGAGCGCCCGCAGCCGCCGGGGCTGCCGACCGTATGCCAGGGTGTGGAGGTGATGGCCCGGATAGCCTTCGTGGACCGCCAGCACCGGGATCACCGCACGTCCATGGCCGCGCAGCAGAAAGTGGATCTTTTCGGGAGAGTCCGCCGGGCGCGGTACCGTCACCCACACGGTGCCTGTGCAGGAGTTCTCGAACGGGGCGGGATGGAGGTAGCGCGTTCTCGGAAACAGGGCGCGTCCGAAGGCCGGGGTGGGCACGACACGCAATCCGTCTTCCTCCGGGAGAGCGGCGAGCCGCCTTTCGACCACAAACGCGCGAGCCGCCGCGATGGTTCTGGTGTAGGCATCGAGGACCTTCTCCGGTTCCGGATGGTCATCCTTCAGCTCATTCAGAAGGATGCTCCAGCTTCGCCCGCTTCGGATCCGCCCGGCGGCGGCGCGGATCGTGCGCAGCGATTCGTGGTAGATCTTTCCCCCGAGCACGACGAGGTCGTCGGCGTCGTAAGGGATCATCTGCCGGTCGCGCAACAGACGGTTGAAGGCGTTCTTGCCGATGCAGAACTCGCCGCGCGACGCGGCCATCAACGAACCGGCCAGGTAATCGTGGTACCCCATGACGGCCAGCCGCGCCTCCGCCGCGGCCGTATCCCCGGCGGACCGCAACGTTCTGGGGAGCCGCGCCACAAAAGGAATGACCTCGTCGTCAAGGAAGTCGGCGGTCATCTGGGCCAGCAACGCCGCCTGCTCCGTGAAGAGCGCCGGCGGATTCAGCAGGTTCTCACGCGCCGCCGCCAGCAGCCCCGGAGTCTGCCGCAGGCGCGAAACCAGGTCCTCCCCCCGTTGCTCGAGAGACCCGTATTCCCGCAGGAGGATCACATAGAGACCGTCGATGACATCCCGGAGGTAGAGCTGCGGCATCGAGCGCCAGGCGGGACGCCGGTCCTCGAGCGCCAGTTCGGCTTCGAGCGCACGGATCGTCAGCTCGCGGTCCACCGCCTGGCAGAGCCGCAGCCGGCGGGCATCGAAGGCCTCGAAATCACGAATGATGCGGCGGCGAACGTTCCAGGCGGCGGACATGGAGTCAGGGGATCGCGTCGGGAGCTGGCCATCATTGTGACCATGGAGACCGAGCCAGGAGGCGCGCACCGGCTCCATCGCCGTCAGTTCCAGGAACGCCTCGTCCGCGAGCCGTTCGAACTCGGGGTTCAGCGGTACAGGTTCCGTTGACCCCAGGGTGCCCATCGTTCTCGTCTCGCGCATGCCCCCATCTTCCCAGCGCAGGTCTTCCACCCGGTGACAGATTAGGACATATCCGAAATCCTGGCAATGTTGCTCAAGAGTTTCTTATGTACCACGCGAGCTCGAGCCCAAACAAAAGCCCCCGGCGGAGGCCGAGGGCTTCATGCGAAACGAGACTTGGATCGACTTCTAGCGACGGCGGCGGCAGACCCCCACGCCGGCGAGAGCCAGACCGAGGCCGAGCAGGGCAAGCGTTCCAGGCTCCGGAACCGGATCGACGCGGAAGTAGGCCTGGCCCACTCCTTCAAACCAATCCGGAAGGTTGTCGAAGGTCCCATCCTCGAAGACCACGTCCTGGAAGTTGAGGGAGTGGTTGCCGGCGGCCAGGTAGATCAAGCCGTGGCTGTAGTCGTCACTGCCCCAGGCCCAATCCGGATCCCCCTCGTCGGGCGGGTTGTTCGGATCGGCCATCTGAAAGTCGACCTGGTTGGTCAAACCGATTTCGATCCCATTGTCCCAGATGCGGAAGTAGTCGCCCGCGTCCTTCACGTCGGTGATTCGCAGCCATCCATCCGACGAGAGGCTGAACTCCCACGGCGAGTTGATTGGAGAGAAGGGATCATTCGGATCGTCGATGGTCCCTCCGAAGCCATCGCCGAAGGGTGCCGGCGTCAGGATGTCGAAATCGACCGATTGCCAGCCGCTGCCGACGACATAAGTAAATGCCGCCAGGCTCGGCGCGGCCGTGGCGACCAGGGCCAAAAGGGCCAACGGGGCCACCTTCGACCATCCGGTAGCAATGCGCATACGTTCCCTCCCGTTCCATCGATATGTGCTCACGGGACAACGTCCGTTTCGGATTATCCCGTTGAATTCCGTGTCCTGTCCGGGACTTATGAGTCCTGAAAGCGATGACGGCGGTATTTTATTGGGACCCGTTCCGGCCGTCAACCCAAAACAGCGTCTCCACCACGATTTGTGGACGCGAAACCAACCGAGCGCCGCGCTTCGGCGGCCGGCGAGGCAGAGCGCCCGGCCATGCCCGCGACGGGACAGCCGTCCTGTCGAGAACGTGCCGCGTCCCTTTGACGCGCGACCTTTTCGCCGGCGTCTGCGCGAGACCTTCCTCCACCTGTGTCCCGCCAGAGCGGCCCGGGATGAGATCTGTCGCTCCAGGTGTCTGTCTTTGTCGCCGTTTGGCATCATGTTTACCTCACTGATGCACTAATTCTGAGCAGTAACCCGCGGAGGCTTTTCCGTTCGCTACGCCGGACGAGTTCGCCGGAGCCAGCGAACCGGCCATGTCGCCGGTCCGGAGGGCCCCAGCAAAGGCGGTTGCCACTGCATCGGTGTAGGGAGATCGACGTCGTGGGGCTCCTGGGATCGGGTCCGGATCGGGGCTCCTGGGATCGGCTTCCGGATCGGAGCTTCTGGGATCGGCTTCCGGATCGGAGCTTCCAGGATCGGGTTCCGGATCGGAGCTTCCGGGAGGAGATCCGATCGAGGACCCGCCGTCCCGTGGCGCCCCTGCCGAATCCAGCCGAACCACCGACCAAGGATCTCTCCGCCGCCGGACCGGACGGCGTGGTGGAGTGGAGCGGCAATCGCTGCTCCATCAGCGGTCGAAGATCGTCTCCGCCAGGACAGCGCCCGCGGCGCCGAGGATCCCGAACAGCAAGAGGTCCTCCAGACGAAGCCCGAGCAAGGGCAGCGGGACGGAGTCGCCGGGAGGGGAAAGCACTCCATAGCGGCGGAACTCGACCATGCACATTCCGCCTGCGAACGCCGCAAGGGCCGCCCCGAAGGCGATCCTCCGGGGGCGCCAGCGCCCTCCGGCCGCCTTCACCACAATGAGCAACGGCAGCCACGCCAGCAGGAAACCCCACAGCTGCTTCACTGACTCTCTCCCGCGCCCCGCCCGCGGAAACGCAACAGGACAGCCCCCAGACCTCCAATCAAAACCCCGCCCGCCATGGCGGGACTGAAGTCGCGGACCGTCTCGCGCAGTGTGGCGGCCCGAAGGCCGGGCTCGGCTCCCAGGGTGCCTAACAGTTGTTGCACCAGAGCTCCGTAGAGCCCGGCCGCGATCGCCGCCCCGATCAGCAGGACCTGCCCCCGCACACCCATGGCGCGACGGAGGCCGATTCCAAGAACGGAGACTGGTATCCCGAGCAGAAGCAGTGTCACCTCATGAACGCTCAACGCCGCGCCTCCCTCCGTGTGCACCGATGCAGCCGGCCTGAGCCGTCGGCGGCACAGGCGTCCATCGCGATTTCGCTGGTCCGCTCGGCGATGGGCGCGATCGCTGGGCCTGAGCCGTCGGCGACACGGGCGGCAATCGCAACCGCTGGCCCTGCCCGTCGGTGACAGGGGCGGCATATCGCAACCGCTGGGCCTGAGCCGTCGGTGACAGGGGCGCAAATCGCAACCGCTGGGCCTGAGCTGTCGGCGACGCGGGCGTCCATCGCAAGCGCCGGATCTGTCCGAGCGCGGGCCGCTGGTGAAACCGCAAGATCGAAAACCTCTAGTGACCGGAAACGCTGAGACCGCGCAGGAACGCGGCATGGTAGCGCTCGGGCACGACTTCCCGCCACCCGCTCCGCCCTGGTGCGGCCCCGTGCGCCGTCTCCGGAGGCCCGGGCACACGCGCCGCCCTCGCCGGCGGAGCGCCTCCGCAGGTCTCCCCCGCCCGTTCGAAGATCGCCGCAGCCTGGGACTCCGGCAGTTCGCGGACAGCCGTGCCCAGGGCCTCCAGCAACCGGCGCGGTTCGCCTTCACCATCGAGCGACGACTCGCGCATCCGGCGAGCCAGGTGCCACAACAGCGCATCCGCCGCTCCCGCCGCCCGGTGAGGATCCGCCGATGGCAGATCCGCCAGCCGGCTCGGCCACGAAGACGCCTCCGTGCCCGGCGCGGGCGCGATTCCCAGGCGCGAGGAGGGCAGCGCCCAGCCGGCGGCGTAGCCGGCTTCGGGCTCACTCATCCCAACCGGAGGCTGCGGGCCGGCCACCGAGGGGACCAGGCCCTGCGCCGCCAGCACGCCGGCACAGCGGGCCAGGACTCGCCGCAACGGCGCCTGATCCGCCGGGGTGAGTTCCCGCACGAGTGACTGCGCGTACGCGAACCCCCCTTCGCGAAGGAGCGGGGCGAACAGAGCCTCGCCATACGCGGCCAGTCCCCCGGCGAGGGCCGTTCGCTCGGTCTGGACGAGCCGCTCCAAGTGGCTCGCTGCATCCTGCGGACGACCTCGCTCCATCGCACTGATGCCGATCCCTCGCCAGACTCTCGGTGACTCTTCGCCGGCCACGGCCGCCAGATCGCTCCACGACTCCGCCCGCTGGTAGAAGACGCGTTTGCCGTAGCCCACCCACAGGTACCCGCGCATCTCCCGAGGAACCTGGCCGATCTGCCCATGGGTCAGCTTCGTACCGACCACCTCGCCCCACAGGTCCCAATCAGCCCCGGCCAGTGAAGGCAGGTCGGGCGCATGGGGTCGCGCAACGCTGCTCAGCCAGGATGTCACTCCGAGCACGACGGCCAGCGCGGCAGCCGTCTTGGAGAGCCGGCGGTGTCCGGGCGCCCGCCTGGGCGGCGTCTGGCTCGCGCCGTTCTCCGGATGTCTCCGATCGCCGCGGCTGTCGTGCTGGTCCCGGCCGGAAGCAGCCAGCGTGGCCACCGCGAGGAGAAAGAGCGGATAGGCCGGGATGAGATACCGTGAACTCGCGTCGGGCGCGAGCACGCAGAAGGCCGCCACGTGCGCGACCAGCCCGGTAGCGGCCAGGCGCGGCGGGAGCGACCGCGCGCGTCGGAGCAAGCCCACGAAACCGGCGATCACGAGGACGAACCAGAAGAGCCCGGCCAGCGCCCGAACCAGGGCTCCGCCCGGCACTTCGAAGGCAGCGAGGAGCCCCTGGCCGGCGAGAACACCCAGGCGTTGCCCAATCGCCACGGGATCAACTGGAGCTCCCAGGAACCGGCCGTAGACATTCACGGCCCCACCGCCAGTGGCGGCGAGAGTCCACACCCAGGGGACAAGCCCCAAGAGCAGGCCAGCACCGGCGGCGATCCAGAGCCTCGCCGGCCGTAGACGGACCGAAAGTCCCCAGACAAGGGCCACCCCAGCCAGGATCGGCGCCGCCGAATAGGTGATGAAGATGGAGACGCCGGCGAGCAGCCCCGCCAGTCCGGCGCCGAACAAACGTCTTCTACCATCCGAGTCCACCGCGCGGCAGGCGACCAGGAGGACGCAACCGACCAGGACCGCCGCCTCGGCGTGATCTCCCTTGGCGATCAGCAACGTCCGCACGAGCACCGGTGGCGCGAAGAGGTAGAGGAGAGCCATCCAGGCGGCCGCGGTCGTTCCCCACCAGCGCCGGACCAGCGCAACCCAGACGAGCCCCCCTGCCACGCTCAGAAGCAGCGGGAGGATCTTCCAGGCCAGGTACGACGTGCCTGCGACGGCCACCCATGGCACCGCCGCGACCGACAGGACCAGACTTCCGCTGCCGTAGGGCATGAACCTGTAGGACGACCATGGCAGCCCGGCGCCTCGGAGAATCGCCTGCGCACATGCCCCCGCGTACAGCTCTTCGCGATCATAGAGCGGGCGCGAGGGTCCGTTCTTCCACTCCAGACCGGCGCAATCGACAAAGTTGCCGATCCGCTCCTCCTCGGGATCCAGCGCCGCCAGAAGGAGGAAGAACCTCACGCTGAAGAGAAGCAGAAAGAGGATCCACCAGCGGTTCGAGGCTCGCCTCCACCAGCGCCACGCTCCGGAAATCGAGGAAGCCGGCATGCTCATACCCGTGCCGGCGGCGGAGGAGCTGAGCAGACTTCAAGATTCAGAACTGGGCAGGACAACTCCATCAGTCTCCTCGAGCCGACGAGCCAAACCCGCATCGGATATGTCAAGACCAACGCCAAAACGGGGCCAACCGAAGCGGCCATATCAACCTGCCTCAAGACACCGGGTCTACCCACCCGGGCCGAGCGGATCTCGGGTAGCTTAAACGATCGAGCGGATCCGACCTAGGCCGGACCCGCTCGCCCTACGAACTTCCGGACTAGCGGTAGTGGTGCTTGATCTGACCCCACGAAGTCTCCTCGGTGGGGTTCGGAATCGGGCACGGGTTCGGATCGCAGTCGGTGTTCGGGCCCTGGAACGTACCGTTCTGGCCCGCGCACTCCGCCTCCATCAGGACCACGCAGGATCCGTCCTCGAAGCAGCAGGCGCCAACCTGCGGACACGGGTTCGGATCGCACGGGACCATGATGCGCCAGTCGCCGGTCGGGCACTCGGCCTCCACGACGAACGCGCACCCGCCGTCCTCGTAGCAGCAAGCTCCGAGCGGAGGCGGGCAGGGATTCGGATCGCACGGAACGAACATCGTCCAGTTGCCGGTCGTGCAGCCGCTCTCCTGGACGTACTCGCAGTGGCCGTCCTCGAAGCAGCAGGCCCCGAAGGGCTGGTCGCACGGGTTCGGATCACAGACTGCGAACATGGTCCAGTTGCCGGTCGCGCAATCGCCTTCCAGGACGTACTCGCAGTGGCCGTCCTCGAAGCAGCAGGCCCCGAAGGGCTGCTCGCACGGATTCGGATCGCAGGTCGCGAACATCGTCCAGTTGCCGGTCGAGCACTCGCTCTCAAGCACGTACTCGCAGTGGCCGTCCTCGAAGCAGCAGGCGCCGAGGGGCTGCGGGCAGGGATTCGGATCGCAGGGAATCGCGAACTGCCAGTTGCCGGTCGGACAGTCAGCCTCGACGACCGACTCGCAACGACCGTCCTCGTAGCAGCACGCGCCGAGAGGCTGGTCGCACGGGTTCGGATCGCAGGTCACGAACATCGTCCAGATACCGTCGCAGGCGGCCTCCTGAACGTACTCGCAGCGCCCGTCCTCGTAGCAGCAAGCGCCATACGGCTGCGGACAGGGATTCGGGTCGCAGGCGACGCCCATCGACCAGGTTCCGCCGCAGGCCGACTCCTCGACGTACTCGCAGTGACCGTCCTCGTAGCAGCACGCGCCCAGAGGCTGCGGGCACGGATTCGGATCGCAGGGGACCTCCGCCCGCCAGTCGCCCGTCGGGCAGTCGATCTCGAAACCGAAC
>JAKQSZ010000055.1 GCA_029569475.1 Candidatus Eiseniibacteriota bacterium
GCCGAGTTGCCCGGCTCCTGGTGGAACTACTACTGGCGGCGGATCAAGACGGCCGCGCTGGGGGAGAGGCAGACGGAGAACCTGCTGAAGTTCGCGTTCTGACCGCTACGACGCGCTGCAACCGATCAGCCCGGCTACCGCTCAGCCTGGCCACTCCGTTGGCTTCCCGCAGCCCTTCTCATGTCCCTCTTTCAGGTCTTGACTCCCCACGAGAGCCTTACGCTCCATCGATGGAAGCCAGACCTTACGTCCCCAGGCGTGGGAGCGTCCGGCGGCACCACCGTCGAACGCTCGTCGCGACCCGCCCAACACAAATCCTTCCACAACCGTCGGCTTACGGGACGCGAGTTGATCAAGCCTTGCACCAAAGAGGATCCGGGGAAATGGCAGCCGGGGGGAGACGGAAGTTCGCAGACGTGGGAGACTGGAGTCCGTAAGCGGGGAGATTGCAGCCCGCAGGTGGGACCCATGGATTCCGCAGGTGGGGGCGCTGGACTTCGTAGGTGGGGAGACGGGAATCGTAGACTGAATGGCCGAGGGCAGATGAAGGAAGACAGAAGTGAGGCATGCTCCAACCGCAGGACAGCCCGCTACGTCACATGACAGCCCGCAACGTCATCGGACCGTGGGTGACACGGATGATGACTGCGATGGGGAGAGCGATGGGAGAGACCGGATGAGCCAACCGAGCGGGGCATTCTCCTCTGACCTGCGGATGGCCCGGGCCATCCTTCAGGAGCGTGGTCTCGCCTTCGTGGTCGTGCGTGACGGGACCATCCTGGGCCAGGGAACCGGCCCGGGAATCCGCGAGCTTCTCGATTTCGCCGATCAGCCCGGACAGGATGCGCGGGGCGCCGCCCTGGCCGATCGCATCATCGGCCGCGCCGCCGCCATGATCGCGCGGTCGATGGGGATTGCCGCGGTCCATGCTGTCCTGATGAGCGAGGGCGGCCGTCAGGTTCTCGCCGAAGGAGGCATCGGCGCCACCAGCGACCGGATCGTTCCCGCCGTGAGGAACCGCGCCGGCGATGGGCCGTGTCCGATGGAAGCAAGGGTCGCCGCGATCGCTGACCCCGGGGAAGCCATGGCCGCGTTGCGCGCCATGATAGCGCGCGGCCGCCCTCCTGCTTGATTGCCGGTGGAGGTTCCCGATGGGCCCCGTCCCGCCGGCCTCCTGGACCGATGCGGGAAACGGCCCGGAAGGCCACGGCTACTCGTTTCCGATCTGCTCGAACCTGTCCAGCAACGGAGCCTGGCCGGTCAGGATCTTGCGGCGCGCCGTTGCGAGGTCGAACCACTCCGCCCGATCGATCTCCGGTATGGTGACCCGCCTTCCCGATCGCGGAGGCCATTCGATCTCGCAGAGATTGCTCCGCACCTCTGCCGGGTCCAGGTCGTCTTCGACAGCCCAGGCATGGACGATCTTGCCACCGGCCTGCCGAACCATCCCCAGGGGAACCGGCTTGCCGCGGGGACGATGCCCCGTCTCCTCCTCGAACTCCCGCAGCGCCGCGGCCAGCAGGTCTTCGCCGGCGGCGGGCACTCCTTTGGGGATCGACCAGACTCCTTCATCCTTGCGAGCCCAGACCGGCCCGCCCGGGTGCGCCAGCAGGACCTCGCGCCGTCCCTGGCGATGTCGATGGAGCAAGATCCCGGCACTGACACGCATCGTGGTCCTCCTTGCTCGGAATGCAGTACCGTCTTGAACCGGATAGGCAAGATGGACGCCAGCATCGTTTCCCTGGCCGGCAACCCTGGCCACAATCCTAGGACTACCGCGGAGGCAGACGCCGGGCCGGCGCGGCCCGGAAGCCTCCGCCGGCATGAGGACCGCATCATGGCCATCTCGGAGTACCTGCGCGAACTTCGTGATCGGGTCGGAACCCGCCTGCTGCTCGTTCCCTCGGTCGCCGCCCTCATCTATGACAGCGAAGGCCGGCTGCTCATGGCCCGCCACACCTCTGTGGACGCCTGGGCTCCACCAGGGGGCGCCGTGGATCCCGACGAGGGCGCCGCCGACGCCATCGTTCGCGAAGTGTATGAGGAAACGGGCCTGCACATCCGCCCGCTGCGGGCCATCGGTGTCTTTTCCGGACCGCAGAGCCGCGTCCGCTATTCCAATGGCGATCTGGTGTCGTACGTTGTCTCCGCCTTCGAGTGCCGCCGCCTCGGCGGGACGCTCCGTACCGACGGCGACGAGATCAGCGAACTGCGCTTCCTCGACGAGGCGGACTGCGCCGCCCTCAAACTCGCTCCCTGGGCGCGCGAGGGACTGCATCACTTTCTGGAGCGGAGAGGCCAGCCGTGGATCCCCGAGGTGCGCTGGAGGCCGCCGGAGGAAGCCATCTGATTCCGGCGCCGGACGCGGCGCTCGCGAGCGGACGATTCCCCGTCCGGGTTGACGCTGATCCGAGATCGGTCCGGCGCTTCCCAGCGTGCGGCCTGGTCCTGCAGCCTTTACTCGCCGATCCAAAGGGGATTTCCGAAAGACGTGTCTTTTTGCTTCGAGACCGAGACAGTACGGGTCATCGGTCAAGACAGCCCTGCCTTCGCCACCTGTGTTCTGGCAAGCCCGAGCCGGTCCTGTTAGCCTTTGCGATACGCGATAGACCGTCGGAGGGAGACATGGAAAAGGCAGACAAGGGCAATGGATGGAACGGCCGCCAAGAGGACCACGGGCCCGCTGGCGACATCGGCCTCGGCACGCGCGGCACCAACCACGCCAGGCGTCACGATGAACGCGGTCCAGCCGTCGAGGCATCTCCCCAGGACCGAGGGTCCGGCCGGAACCCGGCGGAAGCAACGCAGCGTCCGGACTCGTCGTGGGAGTTTGGCCGACTGTTCTCCCGTTCCCGCCGGGTCCATGTCGCGGGGACCCGCCATCCCGACCTTCGGGTACCTTTCCGCGAGGTCGATCTAACTCCCACGAGACTTCCGGATGGAAGCCTGCAACAGCATGCGCCCGTGCGGCTCTATGACACCACCGGACCCTGGGGAGATCCGTCCGCCACGCCGCTGGATCCATCCCACGGCATCCCTCGACTGCGGGAACCTTGGATACGCGCGCGCGGCGATGTCCGCGAGGCCGGTTCGCGGCAGACGGCGAACACGCAGAGAGACGAGCGAGCTCCTGCTTCATCTGGTCAACCTTCTGCTCCCGAGGTTCCATCAAGGAGGGGAGCGCGCGGCTCGTCCGGTTTCCCGCTGGCTGCCTTCTCCGATCGCCGCACGTGGCGCGCGGCCGGTTCCTCGGCCGTGACCCAACTCGCTTACGCCCGCCGCGGCATCATCACCGCCGAGATGGAGTTCGCCGCCATCCGCGAGAACCTCGGCCGCGAACAGGCTCGTCTTCACCTGGCCAACGACCGGAATCTGGGTGGCGAGCCCTTTGGCGCCCGGATCCCCGAGGAGATCACCGCCGAGTTCGTCCGATCCGAGATCGCCGCCCGCCGCGCCATCCTGCCCGCCAACATCAACCACCCCGAGCTCGAGCCAATGGTCATCGGACGGAACTTCCTGGTGAAGATCAACGCCAACATCGGCAACTCCGTCGTGAAGAGCTCGATCGAGGACGAGACGAAGAAGATGCGATGGTCCCTGCTCTGGGGCGCGGACACGGTGATGGACCTCTCCACGGGGGATCACATCCACGACACCCGCGAGGTCATCCTGCGCAATTGTCCCGTGCCGGTCGGGACCGTCCCGATCTACGAGGCGCTGGAGCGCGTCGGCGGCAAGGCCGAGGAGCTGACCTGGGAGATCTTCCGGGACACCCTGATCGAGCAGTGCGAGCAAGGGGTGGACTACTTCACCATCCATGCCGGCGTGCTCCTGCGGTTCATCCCGCTCACCGCCCGCCGCGTCACCGGGATCGTCAGCCGCGGCGGCTCCATCCTGGCGAAGTGGTGCCTGGCCCATCACCGGGAGAACTTCCTCTACACCCACTTCCGCGAGATCTGCGAGATCACGCGGGCGTATGACGTCAGCTTCAGCCTCGGTGACGGGCTGCGGCCCGGCAGCATAGCCGATGCCAACGACGAGGCGCAGTTTGCCGAACTGGAGGTGCAGGGAGAGCTCAATCGCATCGCCTGGGACCACGACTGCCAGGTGATGAACGAGGGGCCGGGCCACATCCCGATGCACCTGATCAAGGAAAACATGGACAAGCAGCTCGCGTGGTGCGGCGAGGCTCCCTTCTACACCTTGGGGCCGCTCACGACCGACATCGCCCCGGGCTACGATCACATCACCAGCGCCATTGGCGCCGCCATGATCGGCTGGTACGGCACGGCGCTGCTCTGCTACGTCACCCCCAAGGAACACCTCGGCCTGCCCGACGCCGAGGACGTCCGCGCCGGCGTGGTCGCGTACAAGATCGCAGCCCACGCCGCGGATCTGGCCAAGGGGCACCCGGCGGCGCGCTACCGCGACGATGCGCTCAGCCTCGCCCGGTACGAGTTCCGCTGGGCGGATCAGTTCAACCTCTCCCTCGATCCCGACCTGGCCCGGCGTTTCCACGACGCGACCCTGCCCGCGGAGGGGGCCAAGACCGCGCACTTCTGCAGCATGTGCGGTCCCCACTTCTGCTCCATGAAGCTCACCGAGGATGTCCGCCGGTACGCCGAGACCCGCGGGATCCAGACCGAAACCGCGCTCGAGCAGGGCCTGGCCGAACGGGCCGCGGCCTACCGGGAGTTGCTCGGAACCGAGACGGTCCCTCCGGCGTCCGAAGGTTCCTGAGAAACCGGGCACACGCCCGGGCGAGCCCGGAGGACGGCCGGGCGGGAGCGACCCGTGCCGCGGAGGGAGACGCCGCGCCCACTCCCTGTTCAGGTAGGAGGGACCTGATGCCTGAGATGAACAACCTCGTCACCGGTCTCCGAATCGGCTATGACGACAGCGGCCAGGGCCCGCCCCTGCTGCTATTGCACGCCTTCCCCCTGGACCGGCGCATGTGGCGCGACCTGACCGGGTCCCTGTCCGGCCAGGCACGTGTGATTACCCTGGATGCCCGCGGCTTCGGTCAATCCTCCCTTCCTCAACACGCGGCTGCCGGCGGCATCCCGGACGAGCCTCACCATCGGCGACCCCGGCCCGCGAGATCTTCGGCGCCGCCGCAGGAACCGGGGACGACGTTCTCCATGGAATCCTTTGCCGACGACGCCGCGGCCGTCATGGACGGACTGGGGATCGACAAGGCGACCGTGGGCGGCCTCTCGATGGGCGGCTACGCCGCGCTGGCATTCGCCCGCAAGTACCCGCAGCGTCTCGACGGACTTATCCTGGCCAACACGCGGGCCGAGGCCGACAGCGAAGAAGCGCTTGGTCAGAGGAGCGCGCTCGCGGAACGAATCCGGCGGGAGAATTCTCCGCGCCCGGCGCTGGATGGTCTCCCCAGAATGCTCTCGCCCGGGGCCACGGCGGAACAGGTCGCAACCGTGACTTCCTGGATCCTCGAAGCCAACCCCGCGGCGGTCGTCGCGGCGATCGCGGGGCTGGCCGCCCGGCCGGATTCCACCAGCCTTCTACCCAGGATTCGGGCGCGAACTCTCATCATCGGTGGAGAACAGGACGCGATCACCCCTCCCATGGCTCTGGAGACCCTCCACCACGGAATCCCCGGGAGCCGGCTTGTTCTCATTCCCGGGGCCGGACACCTCTCCAATCTCGAGGCTCCGCAAGCGTTCGCCGCGGCTGTGGCGGATTTCATGGAGCGTCACCGAGGCTGATGTAGCCGACAACGGCGACCGATGGTATTCTCGTGAACAGATCGTCGCAGCCTTAGTCAGAGTCAGGAGATCCTGGATGACTCTCCGTTCCGCCATCCGGGGAGTGACACGCACCGCGTTTCTCACCGCCAACGAGGCGCTTGATCGTCTCCCGCCTCCGCTGAAGGACTCCGCCCTCCGTGGTCTTTCGCAGCTTCCGTATGAGCGGCGGCTCCCGACGTTCCTCATGCTCGAGCCGACCAATGCCTGCAACCTGCACTGCCCGCTTTGCCCCGTGGGCGCGCGCGTCATGGAACGCAAGCTGGGTCTGATCGACCGGCAGAAGTATGAGCGTCTGATCGATGAGGTGGCCGTATCCGTCAAGCAGATCGTGATGAACTTCGCCGGCGAGCCGTTGCTGCACCCGGAGATCGGCCGCCTGGTTGCTCACGCCAGATCCCGGGGAATTGCTGTCACGATCGGCACGAACGGCACCCACGACAAAACCGCAGAGCTTCTCGACGCGGGGACTTCGGAGATCCTCTTCGCGGTCGACGGCTTGACCCAGGAGACCTATGGCCAATACCGGGTCGGCGCGCAACTGGACAAGGTGCTGGCCCACCTCCATACCCTGACCGAGGAAAAGCGCCGGCGCGGAGGCGGCCCCAGGATCGTCCTGCAGTTCGTGGTCATGAAGCACAACGAACACGAGATCCCGGAACTGATGAAACTGGCGGAGACCACCGGCGCCGATGAGGTCGCGCTCGTGCCGGTGATCGTGAACGACTTCTTCAGCAAGCCCCGGTCGGAACTGACCGAGCAGTACCTCTCCTCGATCCGCCGTTTCCAGCAGTATCGGATGGGCCGCCACGGCCCCCGCCCCATCAAACCGGCGCTCTGCAACTGGGCCTTCCAGTCCGTGATCCTGTACAACGGCGATGTCGCCATGTGCTGCTTCGACTACGACGGCCGCACCGTCGTGGGCAACGCGTTCGAGGAAGGCTTCTACCGGATCTGGAAGAGTGATCGCTACCGGGCGGTCCGGCGCGGCATCGTCCAGCAGAAGATCCGGCTGTGCCGCGAGTGCGATTTTTCCCTCGTCAAGCCGCTGCGTATCGAGGTCGGCTCGCCGGCATTTCAAGTCTGGAAGAACGGCCACCCTTGACCGAAATCCCGAGGGAGCGCGGTCAAACTCGGCTGCGTTCTGACGGGGCGGGACATCTCCACGGCCGACTCTCAGCAGATGCCGGCACGGACCGGGTTCGTCCGGACGGCCTTGTCACCGGCACTTCCCCGGGCTGGGCGCGTAACCTCAACTTCTCGAACCGCCGGATGGGCCGCCGGCCGGCCCGTGGATCGGAACACGGATTCAGGCTGAGCCCGCCCCCGGTTCGCCAAGAACCCGGAATGACGGGACAGCAGACAGAATTCCCTGAAGCTGCGCGACCGTCGCCGGCTTCGCCACGTGCTCGGAGAAGCCGGCTTCCTTGCCCTTCGCGAGGTCCTCGGGAAGGGCATAGCCGGAGAGAGCGATGAGAACCGTGGAGCGCAGCTCGGGGTCGGAGCGAAACGCCCGCGCCACCGCGTAACCATCCATTCGCGGCAGGCCGATGTCGCAGAGCACGACGTCCGGCCGGAAACACCTGGCCCGTTCGATTCCGTCAGGGCCGGTGTGGGTCACCTCGACCGTGTGGCCCAGGAGCCGCAGGACCGCGGACAGGCTGCTGGCCGAGTCGGTGTTGTCCTCGATGATCAGGACGCGGCGCCGGGCGCTTGCCTCGACACGGGGGCCTGCCGGCGGCGCCTTCCCTGACACCGCCCCCGCTGCCGCTTGCCCCGCCGTCTTCAACGCCGCTGCCGCGCCCCCCGTCGCCCCGTTCGCCGTCGCCCCATCTGGTGTCGCCTGTCTCACCGATACCGCGCCAGGCGCCCCTGCTCCCCCCGGGGACGAAACCGCCCCAGGTTCCTGCAACGCCGGAATCTGCAGCACGAACTCCGCCCCGCGGCCCGGGCCCTCGCTGTGCGCTCCCACGCTTCCACCGTGCAGTTCCGCCAGGCCGCGCACGAGGGACAGACCGAGCCCCAATCCGCCCCGGGTGCGGTCCAGAGAGACGTCTGCCTGCGTGAAGGGCTCGAACAAGCTCTCGACGAGATCGGGCGCAATGCCGATCCCGTTGTCGCGGACCGAGATCCTCACGTTACCTGCCTTCTCATCCGCGGACACGACGACGCGCCCTCCCGGGTTGGTGAACTTGGCGGCATTCTGAAGCAGGTTGCTGATCGCCTGGGCGAGCCGTGGCGGGTCCGCGGCAACCCACACCGCACGCTCGGGGAGCCGCAGATCCAGATCCACGTTTGCGAGGCGGAACTCGCTCGTCTGGTCTTCGCACGTCCTCCGCAGAAGCGCTGTCAACTCGGTCGGCTCGCGACGGATCTCGATCTTCCCCCGGGTGATCCGGGTCAGGTCGAGGAGGTCGCCGACCAGATGCACCAGTTGGTTGACCTGGCGCTTGATGGTGGCTCGGGCGGCCTCGGCAGCCTCGCAGCCGGGCTCGACATGGTCCAGGATGTGCAAGCTGTTCTGCAGCGGGGCGAGCGGATTGCGCAGTTCGTGCGAGAGGATCGCCAGGAACTCATTCTTGCGGCGATCCGCCTCCAGTAGCTTGTCGTTGGCCTCCCGGAGCGAAGCCTCCGCCCGCTTGCGGTGGGAGATGTCGCGCACCACCGCCCACATCGCCTTGGGACGGCCCTCATCGTCCCGTGCCAGGACACTCCGCAGTTCGACAGGAAAGACCGTCCCGTCCTTGCGCCGGTACTCCTCTTCGTAGATGTCCGAGTAGCCGCGGGGGATGATCTGGCTTCGGACGATGTCTTCCTGCATCGCATGCCAGCGTTCGGGCGTAAGGGCCTGGTAGGAGAGCGAACGGATCTCCTCGTGGGTGTAGCCCAGCATCCGGCAGAAGAGATCGTTGCAGCCCAGGATCCGCCCATCCATGGCCACCTCGATGAGGGGATCGCGCAGACTCTCGTGCAGGGTCCGGAAGCGCGCCTCGGAGTCGCGCAGGGCGGCCTCGTTCCTCTTGCGCTCCGAGATGTCCCGGAAGAGAACCGCCAGGCCCTTTTCGTTGGGATAGAGGCTGATCGACATCCACCGCTTCGTGTAATCCGAGAAGGACTCGAGGTGGCACTGCTCCTTCTCGACCATCGCCCGCACCATGTGGCGGTAGGCTTCGGTTTTCGGGCCCTCCGGGAAGACGTCCCAGATGCGGCGTCCCAGGAGGGACTCCGGCGTTCGGCCCCAGAAATCGGCCGCCTTGGCGCTGACGTAGCGGAAACGCCATTCGGCATCGAGGAAGTAGAACCCGTCGCTGATGCTCTCCACCACGTCGGCAGTGTTTTGGAGGGATGCCCGCAGCTCACCCGCCAGCCGTTCGAGATCCTGGTTGGCCGCCGTAAGTTCCTCGACGCGCCTGCGCAGATCATCGATCGATGACATCCACCCCCCTGGACCCTCGGACCTTCAGGTACATGACCACCGTGCCCGCGAACACCACCGCGTAGGCCACGCTCGAGGCCAGGGCCGCGCCGACGATGCCGTAGCGGGGTATCAGCACGACGTCCAGGACGACCGTGAACAGCAGTCCGGCGACCGCGTTGATGGCGTTGTAGTGGGGAAACCCGCGGCCCGCGATGTCGTTGCTCAGCACCTTGGCCCCGCCTAGCAGGACGGCGCCCGGGAGCAGACCCACCAGGGCAGGATAGGCCCCGGCGAAGTCTCGAGAAAAGGCCATTACGATCAAGGGGCGTCCCACCACCAGCAATCCAATCCCGGCCAGGGCCGTCGCTCCCAAGGTGATCCAGAAAACCTTCGGGGTGAAGGTCCGCAGATCGCGCGCTCCGGCAGCGGCCTTGGGGAAGATCACGAAGGCCACCGCGTTGGGCAGGTACCAGAGGGTTTCCGCAAGCCGGGCTGAGATGCCGTAGATCCCGACCTGGGCGGAACCGAGAAAGGCGTTGACCAGGAAGACATCCAGCCGGTAGTTGAGGAACTGCACGATCGAGCCGGCGTGTGCCTTCATCCCGTACCGCAGCGTGGCGCCGGCGACCTCCCGGGACCATCGCGGCCTGGCCGTCCCCTGCTCGGCCCGAAGCAGCCAGGAGCTCAACGCGAAGGAGGCCACGGAGGTGGCGACGAAACCAACCAGAGCCCCGTTCAACCCCAGGTCGAGGATCTGCACCAACAACACGGTCAGGAGCAGGTAGATCAGGGACTGGCCGAGCGTCACAAGGTTGACGCTGGGGATGCGCTGCAGTCCCTGCAGGAGCGCGTTGAGGTAGGTGGAGGCCAGCAGAAACGGCAGCGCGATGGCGGCGAGAAAGATCAGGGGAGCGGGCACGCCCGGGACGAAGCGCCCGGCCGCCCCGGATGCGACCCCTGCGGCCAGGACCGCGGCGCCCGCCACCGTCGCGACCAGCACCATCGCCGTCGAGTTCGCGGAGAGTTGGGCGATGGTGAAGCGGCGGGAGCCGGCGAAGTAGCCATTGGCCGCGCCCACGCCCGCGCCCAGCAGCAGCGCCAGCATCTGGGGCACGAGCAGCGAGAGGTCGAGCAGGCCCTTGTCCGCGGGACCCAGGGCGCGCACCAGGATCGCCGTCGCCAGCAGCGAGATCCCCTGGAACCCGACCGACGCGGCCAGGGTGCTGGCCACATGACGGGAGAAGCGGCCGCGAGGAATCTTCACGTCTGGCAGCGCGGACACCAGTAGGTGGAGCGCCAGTGACGGCCCATCCGCTCGCTCCGGATCGGCGCGCCGCACGCGCGGCAGGGCCGGCCGGACCGGCCATAGACCCAAAGGCGAGCGGTAGCCGTTGGACGCTGGACCCCAGGCGGCGTCGGACCCTGGTTCTTCTCCGCGATCCGCCGCGGAAGCTCCCGGGTCGTCACGCGCGGTCCCGGGCCGGCGTTGTGCAGCAGCAGCCGGCGCGCTGTCTGGAACATCCGTTCGACCGCCTCATCGTCGAGCAGACCGATCGGTCGCCGCGGGAGCACCGCCTCGAGGAAGAGGACTTCGGACTTGTACACGTTGCCGATGCCCGCGGCGATCCGCTGATCCAGCAGGAGATCGGCCACGATGGTCTCGGGCTCCAGGAACTGACGAGCCCGAAGCAGGATCGTCTCGATGGAGGGATCCGAAGCCATCAGGTCGGGCCCCAGCCGCCGGTCGATCTGCCGGTCGCGGACCGCGCCGCGCCGGAACCACTCCACCTCCTCGGCCTGGAAGAGCACATACACCTGCCCGCCGGCGTGCAGTTCGATCGAGGCCTGGCGCGCCGGTCTCTTCCATGCCTGGCCCCGCGGATACCGATGCCACGAACCGTGCATGCCGAGGTGCGATCGCAGGACACCGCCTTCCTCGAAGACAAAGAAGAGGTGCTTGCCGTGGGTGGCCACTTGGGTGATCCGCCGCCCTTCCAGGTCCAGCCCGGGTAACGAAGGCACGTTCGCGGCGTCGATCGGCACGCCGATGAGACGTTGCCGGAGGTACTCCGCAACCTGGTGGACGGTGTCCCCTTCCGGCATCCTCTCCTCTTCCTCGGCTGCCATCCACCGGGCACCGTTTCCGGCCACCCGCGGTATGCGGCCACGCCGCTTTCCGGCCACCCACGGTGTGCGCCACGCCGGTCTCCGGCCTCCCCGGTACGCGGCCTCCTCGGTTTCCGGCCACTTCGCGCCGGCGGCAAGATCGCCCTATCCGAGACGCCGGCGCCTTCCAGTGGCTATCCTTCGCCTCCGTCGACCAACCCCCGATAGCTCGGGTGGAAGCCTGACCGCACCAACAGATCGTAGTGCGGCGATCGCCGGACGGCCACACCGTTGACCTCCTCGATCTCCATGCGCCTGCGCCCGCCACGGCGGGGAAGGCGGCGCAGGCCCTGCAGAGCGAGTGGAAGCGTCTGCTCGCCGCTGGTGTCCTCGTGGAAGATGATGAGTCTGCGTTGTCGGGGGGCCGCATGCAACGCGAGCCTTCCGGCCACAAGCACGACAAAGCTCCCCGCGACCCGCCGTGGCCGGATCCGAGCCTCCGCGGACACCCGCGTTCCCTGGTCGCCCAGAACAGGGCCAACCGCCGGGCCGGCTGGCCACTGACCCTCGGCTTGGGGGTCCGGCGCCGCGATCGATGGCCAGGGCAGCAGCGCTCCGTAGGGATTGGCGGGATCGACCGAAGCCAGCACGACCACGTCCTCGGGTGCCGGCGCATGATCCTCGATCCGGGCTCGCAGCGCGCGAAGTTGCTCCAACGCGGCCGGGTCCGCGAACTGGATTCCGCTCATCCCCTCGACGAAGTAGCCGCGCCGGACCTGGTTGCGGTCTTCCAAGGCCTTGTACACCTGGTACAGCGGCCCGAATCCGTTGCGCCAGGTTTCGAAGCGGACAATCTCGCGACCCACGATCCCGTAGCGGTCCAGCAGCAGTCGCGCCCAGGCCAGCGCGCGACCGGTGTCGTTGCGCCGGCTCTGCCCATCGGATGGTAGCGCGGCCGCGGTGGTGTACAATTCCTGCACAACCCACCAGCGACCGGCGCGGACGCGGATCCCTCCGCGCCGGGGACGGGAACCACCCGCGACGAATCGCGCCCGGGCCGGCCAACGGAGATCCTCCAGGGGGCCAAAGGTATCGTTGGTGATTCTTCCCTCCCAGACGAGATCCCAAAGCGCCGTTCGGAAGTCTGCCCGCGAAAGCTCCGGGATCGCCCGGCGGACGCTGGCCTCGAGCTGCTCCTCGAAGGATGCGCCCCGACCGGTCAAGAGGCGCAGGATGACCTCCCGCGCCCTCGTATCCGGAGCGCTGTTCCCGTCGAGCGGTCTGTGCGACCCGTCGGGATCGGCGTCCGGTCCATCATCACGAATGTCCCGTCCATTCGGCGTGCTGCCGGTCCCGGCGGGACGGGTCTCTGGCTCATCGGGACGAATGCTTCGTTCACCGGACGTGGCGTTCATCCCGTCGGGAAATGCTGGTCCTGGCCACTCCTCCGCGTCGGGCAGCAGAGACGGCGCCTGTTCACGGAGGTAGAGCGCCACCCTTCCGTCCCGGGTGCCGAGGGGGCCGTGCCCCACCCAGAGGATCTCTCCTCCTGAGGAGAGCTGATCGAGCTGTTCGACCGTGAACCCGGGCACTCGCAAGGGCAGGATGGCATCGGTCAGGTCGCTCCAGGGCAAGGGGAGCCCCTGGAGTTGCGCGATCGCCTCGATCAGCCGGTGCGCGCCGCGTTCGCGGGATCCGACCCGGTGCCAGCGCGGCAGATGAGCCCCCAGCATCCTCGGCTCGACGGCCGCGACCTCGCGGCGGAGAGCCGCCAGCATGCGCCGCTTGATCTGGCGCAGGACCTCGGCGTCGCAGTAGTCGAGTTCGAAGCCGCCTGGCCGGATCTCTCCACGAACGATGGTCCCCGCGCGCTCCAGGCCTTCGAGCACGGGCAGGATCTGCGCCGCGTCCAGGTCGTAACGCCGCATCGGATCCCGCGGCAGGAAAGGACCGCGGCGCCGGGCAAAGCGACGGACAATGCGGGTCAGCGCGTCAGGAACCACCTGGAGAAAGTCCTCCGGCAACCCCGCCGGGGGCATCACTCCCAGTCCGTCGCGGTACATGCCGGCATCCTCGGCGGCGATCCAACGGGTCTGTCCGGCGATCCGCACACGGGCGGCGCGGCGCGAACGCTCCAGGACTTCCGTCCAACCGATCCAGCCGGGCTGCACCGCGTCTGTCCCGGCGCCGGTCCCGGCGACGGTCCCGGCCGGCGAGCCGCCCATCGTGCTTCCTTCGCTCCGCTCCTCGATCTCCTCCGCGCTCAGATCCCCGATCCGGCGCAGGAGATCATGCAGGGTATCGGCATCGCGGGCCCGGCGCCCCTCCGCGATTCCCTGCAGTTCGTCTTCCACTTCCTCGAGGACCCGTGGATCGATCAGCTCCCGCAGCTCCGCCTGCCCGAGCAGTTCGCTCAGCAGGTTGCGGTCCACCGTCAAAGCCTGCGCCCGGCGTTCGGCCAGCGGCGCGTCCTGCTCGTAGAGATAGGCCGCGACGTAGGCAAAGACCAGCGAGCGCGCGAACGGCGAGGCGGCCGGCGTTTCGACCTCGCGCACCCGGATGCGCCGGCTCTGGATGTCCCGCAGGATCTCCTTCAGCGAGGGCAGGTCGAAGACATCGCGCAGCGCCTCGCGGTAGGTCTCCAGCACCACCGGGAAGCTCGGATACTGCCGCACCGAGGCCAGCAGCTGTTGGGCCTTGATCCGCTGCGCCCAGAGCGGGTTCCGGCGGGTCGGTCCGCGGCGTGGCATGAGCAGCGATCGGACCGCGTTCTCGCGAAAAAGCCCGGCGAAGAGGGCGGCGTCCGGAAGCTGCTCGGTAACCAGATCTTCCACCTCCTCGGCCGGTGGCAGCAGCGCGTCCAGCTCCGGAGGCTCATCGCGATCCGCCAGGCGCAGGACGATGCCGTCCTCGGAGTACATCGTCTGGATGTCGAAGCCCGACACTTGCGACAACCGCCGTTGGATGGCGATCGACCAGGGCGCGTGCACGCGGGCGCCGAAGGGTGTGAGCAGACAGATCCGCCAGTCCCCCAGCTCGTCGCGGAAACGTTCGACCACGATCGTCCGATCTGTCGGCAGCAGGCCGGTATGCGCGATCTGCTCGCCCAGGTAGGCTGCCAGGTTGCCGGCCGCCAGAGCGTCGAGGGGCGCACGCTCCCGGATCCAGGCAGCCAGCGCCTCGTTCGGAACCTGCTCCGCCTCGCGCAGGAAGGCGCCGATCGAGCGGCCAACCTCGATGGGACGGCCGGGACCCTCCCCCTTCCAGAACGGCAGCCGGCCCGCTTCCCCTGGAGCCGGAGAGACGGTCACGCGGTCGCGTTGGATCTCCTCGACCCGCCATGTTGTGGCGCCGAGCTGGATGCGGTCTCCCGCGCGGCTTTCGTAGACCATCTCCTCGTCGAGTTCTCCGACGCGGGGCCCCCCTCCGGCGAGGAACACCGCGAAGTGCCCACGATCCGGGATGGTCCCCGGGTTCATGCGGCTGACCAGGGCGGCTCCTCGCCGCGGGCCGAGCACGTCCCGCGCCCGATCCCAGACCAGCAGCGGGCGGAGATCGGCGAACTCCGAGGAGGGATAGCGGCCCGACAGCATGTCCAGGACCGCGACCAGCGCGGAACGCGAGAGCTCGGCGAAGGGATAGGCGCGGCGCACCATGCTCTCGAGCTCATCCACGGTGCGTTCGGTGTCGGCGCAGATGGCCACGGCCTGCTGGGCCAGCACGTCGAGAGCGTTCCTCGGAACGCGCGAGGCCTCCAGGTCTCCCTCGAGCATGCGGGCCGTGATGACCGCCGCCTCCAGCAGGTCCCCCCGGTGCTTCGGATAGAGCCGTCCGACGCTGATCTCGCCGACCTGGTGACCGGCCCGGCCGACCCGCTGCAACCCCCGTGCGACCGATCCGGGAGACTCCACCAGGACCACCCGGTCCACCGCTCCCATGTCGATGCCCAGTTCCAGCGAACTCGTGGCCACGATGCCGCGTAGGATCCCCCGCTTCAGGGATTCCTCGATCTCCCGCCGCTTCTCCTGCGAGACGCTGCCGTGGTGGGCCCGGACGATCTCCTCTCCCGCGAGGTCGTTGAGGCGCTGCGCGAGGCGCTCGCAGAGCCCGCGGCTGTTCACGAACACGATGGTCGACCGGTTTTCCCGCACCTGCCGGAGGATCTCCGGGTAGATGGCCGGCCAGACGCCCCGTTCGGTGAACGGCGTGTGGATCTCCCGGTCGTACAACTCGCCCAGGATCGGGCCGCCTTCGTTCTCCGGATCGCGCGAGGACGAGGCGTCGCTTGACGCCCGTTCGTCCACCGCGACCGCGAAGGCGTCCGGCGGGGAAACATTCGTCATATCGGCCACCGGCACCACCACGGCCAGGTCCAGCCGCGGCCGGGCCGAAGCGTCGACGATCTCCACGGGACGGTCCCCGCCCAGAAAGCGCGCGATCTCGTCGATGGGCCGGGCCGTGGCCGACAGTCCGATGCGCTGCGGTTCCTCACGGGTCAGCGCGCAGAGCCGCTCCAGGGAGATCGCCAGGTGGGCGCCGCGCTTGGTGGGCGCCAGGGCGTGGACCTCGTCGACGATGATCGTGCGCACCGTGGCCAGGTTGGCGCGCGCGCCGGAGCCCAGGATGAGGAAGAGCGACTCCGGCGTCGTTACCAGGATGTCGCCGGGATGCCGTGCCTGCCGCGTCCGCTCGGCGCTGGGCGTGTCACCGGTGCGTACCGAGACGCTGATCTCGTGGACCGCGAGGCCCAACCGCGCCGAGGTGCGCCGGATGCCGGCCAGGGGCGCACGCAGGTTGCGCTCGATATCGTAGACCAGCGCCTTCAGCGGGGAGACGTAGACGACGCTGGTGCCGCGCCCTTCTGCAGCGCCGGGACCGGCGGAAGCGCGTCGGTTGGCGGCAGGGCCTTCGGCCACCAGCCGGTCGATGGCGGCGAGGAATGCCGCCAGGGTCTTGCCGCTTCCCGTCGGGGCGACCAGCAGAGCGTGGCGGCCGGCGCGAATGGACTCCCAGCCGCGACGCTGCACCTCGGTCGCCGCCTCGAAGGACTGCTCGAACCATGTCTGGGTGGCGGGGGTGAACATCATCCGGCCCTCGGGCCTCGCCGCGCTCGGCGCATCATCCATCTCTCTTTCCGCCCCATGCATGTGGCGGAGGATAGCAGGTCCAGGCGCGATCGAGGCCTGGCGCGCCGGCCGCGTGGCGTCCTCCCGTCACTCCGCCCCAGGGCGACCCGGCTCGCGAGGGCGTTGGGTTCGCTGACCACGGAGCCGTGCCAGAGGTGCGATCAGGCAGGTCCTTTCAGAGGCGGAGGCGTCGGACTGTTCCTTGAAAGAGTCACTCATTATGTGGCAATCAGCCCTCCAGGTTGTCAAGACCGCTCCGATGCCGGCCGATGTTTCCCCTGGAAGGTGTCCATTGTGGCGCAATCCGCCGGGGGGCTGCCGGTCGCGGGCCGGGCCTCGTGCCGGCAGGTCTGATGCGCACGAGCCTCGCCTCGGCCATCCACGGAGGAGGAACAGATGAATCGAACGTTGAGCATCGCGTTGGTGCTCGTCCCGGTCCTGGCAGCCATCTTCTGCCCGCCGGCGTACGCCCAGTCGGATCGACTGCACGTCTATGGGTACTTCGCGACCCGATTCGAGAAGACGTACAACGAACCGAGGCTGGACAACGGCGACATCGTCGAGGAGACCCCCGTCGGCGAGTGGAACCACCCCAGCCTGAACATCATGATGCAACACCAGCTCGACAAGAAGTTCCGCGTCTTCCTCAACCTCAACGGCGCCGGGGGAGGCGAGATCGACCTGAGGAACTTCTGGGGCGAGTATTCCGCGTCACGGTACGTCAACGTCCGCCTGGGGAAGATCTACCGCAAGTTCGGCTTGTACAACGAGCTTCTCGATGCCGTGCCGACGTACTATGGGATCGAACCCCCTGAGCTGTTCGACTCCGACCACCTGATCGTCTCCCGTACAACCACCCTCATGCTGCACGGCTCGACCGACCTGCACACCGGCGTGCTGAACTATGCCATCAGCACGGACAACGGGGAGGGGGACGCTTTCAAGAACGCCCTGCCCATGGCCTACGACCTGCGCTACCGGACCTCGACCGGCCTGCTCACGGTCGGCACATCCGGATACAGCAGTTTCGGATCGGCCAACTCGGACGTCGCCCTCGGAGAGGGATCTCCGAAGAGCGGCGTGCTGCCCTGGATGGCCAAGGATGACTTCTGGGTGCTGGGCGGCTGCGCCGAGCTCAACCACAAGGGCTGGACCGTCCAGACCGAGTACTGGCATGCCTCCCATGACGCGGAGCGGGATCCGGAAGCGACCTACGAGATGATCGGATCGGGCTCTCCCAGCGCGGCCCAGATTCAGCGTTTCACCGCCGTCTCCGGGATGCCCTCCAAGGCGGAGGACATCAATCCCGATGGCGACTACCAGGTCGACACCTGGTACGTGCGCACGGGGTACTCCATCGACTCGCGGATGGGCGAGTTCGGCCCCTACATGCAGTACGACTATTACAGCAACCCCGAGACAATTGCCGAGAAGACCTACGGAGGAGACAACGAGGCAGGCGCCTCCGACGACGGCAAATTCCAGAAGTGGACCCTGGGACTGCTCTTCCGGCCCATCCCGCAGGTCGCGCTCAAGCTCGACGGAAGCCGGCACAACTACAAGCTCGGGAATCGCACCGTCGGATACCCCGAGATCCGGTTCGACGTCTCCTACATTTTCTAGTCCAGCAGGAGGTGAAGCCATCATGAAGGGTTGCATCAAGGGCAGGTTGGCGGCGCTCATCCTGGCCGCCGCGTTCCTGCTGACCGGGGCCGCGGCCCAGGCGCAGATCAGCATCGTGATCGGAAAGGCGTCGGCCTATACGCCGTCGGAGGCCGACATCAAGGCCTATCTGTCCGGCGTGAAGCTGCAGTGGCCCGACGGCGCCAAGGTCGTCGTGGCGGACCAGCCGGAGGCGGCCATCGCCAAGACGGTCTACGAGAAGTTCCTGGGATCCTCCCTGGCGCAGGTTCGCAAGGAGTGGACCAAGCTGGTGCTCTCCGGGCAGGCCGCCGCCCCGGTCAAATGCGCCAGCGACGCGGAGGTGATCAAGGCAGTGGCCGCCAACCCCGCCGCGATCGGGTTCATCTCCCGGGCATCCCTCGACGCGACGGTCAAGGAAGTCGCGAAGATCGAGTAGCCCGCCGGAGCATCAACCCGGCGCTCCGAAGGGAGCGAGGAGCCGGAAACGTCTGAAGGAAGAGCCGCGCGTGGTTCCTTGGCCACGCGCACGAGGAGCCCATGTTCTCAGCGATCTCCCAACGCATGCGCCGCTCGCTCGGCTTCTCGCTGACGGCCGGCATCGTCGCGGTCCTCCTGGTTTCCGCTGCCTTCGGAGCGGTCTTCTATCCGATCCAGATGTGGCGCATCGGCGCCGAGAGCGGAGAGAAGACCGCCGTTCTCCTCGGGGACATGCTCGCCTTCTCCATCGGCGCGGGCATGACCGAGGGCAACCTCGAGCTGGTGCAGGCGGCCATCAACTGGGCCCGGCAGGATAGCTCCGTCGCCTACCTGGCCGCCTTCGACACCGAAGGAGAGCGGTTGGCCGAATACAACCCGCGCGGCCTCGCGGCGGGGGACGACTACCGGAACGCTCGCGACCAGGTCACGCGGGACGGCGGCCAGATCCGCATCATCCGTCCCATCCTCTACCGGGATCAGGTGGCCGGCCGCCTCGTGCTCTTCTACTCGATGGACGACCTGCGTTCGGAGATCAGCGGGAACACCGCGACCGCGTCGGCGATCAACCTGGCGCTGATGGCGGCCTGCATCACCCTGGTCGTGCTCGTGCTCAAGCGCCTGGTGCGCGCGATCGTGACGTTGCGCGACGCTGCCGGGCGGGTGGCCGAGGGAGATCTCGATCAAAGGCTGGCGACCGGACGGCAGGACGAACTGGGAGACTTGACGGGCTCCGTGGCGCACATGATCGCGCGCCTGCGCGAGGACCGGGACAGATCGCAGGCCACGATCCGGTCCGCCGGGGTGGTCATCGAGGAGGTCGCGCGCACGGCGCATGCCCTGCAGGAGGGAGATCTCTCCTGCCGCGGCGATGCCCGCCGGACCGACGGCGACCATCGGCGGCTGATCGAGGAGTTCAATAGCGCCATCGACGCTATCGTCCGGCCCCTGACGGCCGCGGCGGTGGTTCTGCGGTCGGTGGCGGAGAGGGACCTCACCCATCGATTGAGGGGAGAACATCGGGGACAACTGGCCGAGCTGCAGCGGGACATCAACAGCATGATCGACCACCTGGACGACGCCATGGCCCAGGTGACCCAGGCGGCGGTGCGCGTCCAGCACGCCGGGCAGGAGATCGCCGGCGCCAGCGGCGAACTGGCGGGCGACGCCTCTTCCCAGGCCGGCACGCTCGAGGAGGTGCACGCTTCCCTGCAGGAGGTCTCGTCCATGTCCCGCCAGAACGCGACCTTGGCCCGCGAAGCCTGCCGGCTGGCGGACTCGGCCTGCGCCGGCGCGCAGAGCAGCGTCGCCAGCATGGGACGGATGTCCGAAGCCATGGAGAGGATCAAGACGGCGTCGGACAAGACCGCCAAGATCGTCCGCACGATCGACGAACTTGCCTTCCAGACCAACCTGCTGGCGCTCAATGCGGCCGTCGAGGCGGCGCGCGCGGGAGACGCGGGCAAAGGGTTCGCCGTCGTGGCGGAAGAGGTCCGCAATCTCGCCACCCGCAGCGCGCAGGCTGCACGCAGCACCTCGGAATTGATCGAGGAATCCGTCACCAGCGCCGGAGTGGGGGTGGCCCTCAACCAGGAAGTGCTGCAAAGCCTGAACGCCATCAACGATCTGGCCCGCCAGGTCAGTGAGGGCATCACGGAGATCGCGGTCATTTCGGAGCAACAGAGTCAGGGCATGAACCAGGTGAGCCTGGCGATGGACGGCATCAGCCAGGCGACGCAGCGCGCGGCGGCCAACGCCGAAGAGTCGGCCAGCGCCTCCCAGGAACTCGCGGCCAGCGCCACCGACCTGCTGCGACTGACGACGACCTTCCGCCTGGCTGAAAAGGGCAACAACTCAGGCCAGCCTGGGCAAGACCGAGAAGGCCGCGATACCGGCTGGGCTGACGGACGGCAGGCTGCTGCCTGAGTCTGTCCCGGGTGGATGGCCAGGGGCACCCCCGTCAGTCCGAGGTGACTACAAGCCCGCGGTCGAACGCCGGTAGATCTCCCAGACACGTTCGATCGTGTCCGCCTCCTCCGCGGTCTTGTCGGAGCGGTAGCGCTTGACCCGCGCGAATCGCAGGGCGAGCCCCCCGGGATAGCGGGAACTGGCCTGAAGCTCGTTGAATGCGATCTCGACGACGAGTTCGGGACGCACATGGACAACGATCCCCTCGCGTCCGATCTCCCGAGCCAGGAGCGCCTGGGTCTGCCACTCCAGGACCTCGTCGGTCAGGCCCTTGAACGTCTTCCCGAGCATCACGAAGGTATTGCCGCGCGGGTCCCGCGCGCCCAGATGGAGATTGCTCAGCCAACCCTGCCGCCGCCCGTTGCCCCATTCGGCCGCCAGCACCACCAGGTCGAGTGTGTCGGCCTGCTTGATCTTGAGCCACGCCGCCCCGCGGGCCCCCGCCTCGTAGGGGGCTGAAGCATCCTTGGCCATGATGCCCTCATGCCCGGCCTCGATGGCCCGGAGCAGGAAGGCGGAGATCTCCCGCGGCTCTCGGGCCCGGGTCCGCTCGACGAGAGCCTGGCTCGGCCCCGTGGCGGTTCCCGCTCCGGCGGCCTGCTCCTCCAGCAAGGCCGTGCGCGTGGCATAGGGGTCGTCAATCCGGGGGTGACCGTCGAGGTAGAGCAGATCGAAGAGCTGGACCGACAGCGGCAGCTCGGCTCGCATGCGCTCGACCTCGAGGCGGCGCCCAAAACGCCGCATGGTGACCTGGAACGGATGAGGCCGCCCGTCGGTGCGCAACGCGATGGCCTCCCCATCAAGAATCAGGCTGGAAGCGGGCAGGGACCGCGCCAGTTCGACCACCTCCGGGACCGCGGCCGTGACCTCGCGCAGCCCGCGGGAGTATACGCGGATGTCCTCGCCGTCCTTGTGGACCTGCACTCGCGCGCCGTCGAGCTTGTACTCCAGGGAGACTTCGCCCTGTCGGGCCAGGACCGAGGCAACGTCCTCCGCGGGCTGCGCCAACATCGGCTGCACTGGACGGAAGAGCGTGACCGTGGCATCGCTGAGGGCGCCGGCATCGCCGGAGAGCGCCGGCCCCACCACGCCGGAAAGGCCCCCGCGGGCCATCACGGCGCGGCGGATCCGCGGCGGCGGCAAGCCGGAGGCGCGGGCCACCGCCTCGACCATCAACCCCTCCAGCGCTCCCTGGCGCAGTTCACCGAAGAGAAGGCGGACCAGGAAGGACTGCTCCGCGGCGGTCCCCTTCGCCAGAAGCTCCCGCAGGCGCCTCGCCTTCTCGGTTGCGGCACCGGCTCCGGAGAGGGCCGCGATTCTCCCGAAACACTCGTCGACTTCCGCGACCCGCAGGGTGGACTCCGTGGCCGGATCGCCCCGGGCCGCCCCGATAAGCGCCGCGCCGGCGCCGATCCGCCCCTGCCGGAGCTGGCCGGTCAACCAGGCCGCCACGATCTCCGCCTCGTCAGCCGGGGCACATCGCAGCAGGTCAGCCAGGATTTCGAGCTTGTCGTTACGCCGGCTGGCGGCGGCCACAGAAGCAGAGGACCGCACGACCTCGTCCAGAAGCATCGGGCTCCCCTCCCTTCCCACCGGGGTTGGTCCTGCCCGGGCGCAACTCTGGCACGACGGTCGATGCGTCAGTTACGCAGGTCGTGGCAGGTTTGGCCGTCGGGGTTCAGTTGCGCAGGTCGTGGCAGGTCGACCTCAATACGACGGGAATCCACGGCGCAAAGCGGTCGAACCTCGCGCGATAGCACGGCATCTGGCCAAATGCTCGCCCTCACCAATGCTCACGTAGCGCATCGGCTACACTCCGCTTGGTCCGGGCTGCGCGCGGCCAGCGGCCGCACTCTGGCGCGTTTCGCTCGCAAAGCGGTAGAACCTCGCGCCATGACACGACATCTGGCGACGTGCTCGCCCTCCCCAATGCTCACATGGCGCACTGGCTATGCTCCGCTTGGTGAGGGCTGTGCGCGCCGCCAGCTGCCGCACTCTGGCGCGTTTTCGCTCGCGGATTTCTGTCGCATTGAGGTTAAGCCACCGGGGTTCGGTTACGCAAGTCGTGGCAGGCTCAACCGCGGGGGTTCAGTTACGCAGGTAGTGGCAGGTGTAGCCGCCGGGGTTCTTCACCAGATAGTCCTGGTGGTACTCCTCGGCCTCGAAAAACGTCCCTGCCGGCACAATCTCGGTGACGACCGGACGCCGCCACTTGCCCGACTGGTCGACCCGGGCCTTGACTTCCTCCGCGATCCGGCGCTGCTCCTCGCTGTTGTAGAAGATCGCCGAACGATACTGCGTGCCCACATCGTTGCCCTGCTGGTTCAGGGTCGTCGGGTCGTGCATCCGGAAGAACCATCCCAGCAACTCCGCATAGCTGATCCGCCCTGGATCGAACTCGATGCGGATCGACTCGGCGTGCCCGGTGTTGCCCCGCTTGACCATCTCGTAGGTGGCGTGGTCGGTCTGTCCGCCGGTGTAGCCGACCTCGGTCGCGAGTACGCCCGGGATCTCGCGGATGATCTGCTCCATGCCCCAGAAGCACCCTCCCGCCAGGATGGCGGTTTCGCTGGCCGCTGGAGTGGGGCCGCCGGTCGGAGCCGCGTCGGTGGCCGGCGCCCCGCCCCCGGCCGCCTGCCCGGTCAAGGCAGCCTCGGAAAAGAGCGCCCGATAGCGGCCGTAACCCTCTGCCTCCAGCCGGTCCACCGGGATGAAGCGTAGTGACGCAGAGTTGATGCAGAAACGCAATCCGTCGGGCCCGGGCCCATCCGGAAACACGTGGCCGAGATGGGAGTCGCCCTCGCGGGACCGGACCTCGGTGCGGTTCATCCCGTGGGAGCGGTCCTCTTTCTCCACCACATTGTCCGGCTCGATCGGTTTCACGAAGCTCGGCCAGCCGGTTCCCGAGTCGAACTTGTCGGTCGAGCTGAAGAGTGGCTCGCCGGAGACCACGTCGACATAGATTCCGGGTTCGTGGTGGTTCCAGTAGGCGTTGTTGAAGGCAGGCTCGGTTCCGCACATCTGCGTCACCTTGTACTGCAGGGGCGTCAACTTCTCCCGCGGATCCCCCTGGCCCGTACGGCCATCATCTCCACCGTGATGGGTATCCCCGCGGCCGGGGCTGGAACTCGGATCCTGACCGCTCATCGGGCCTCCCTTGCCATCCCGCATGTTGGCATCCCGGGCCGTGTGGCCATCCTGGGCCTGGTGATCCTGGCCGCCGCCACTCTGGCCATGGCCGTCTCGACCCTGAGCGTCCGCGACCGGAGCGGGGCCGCCTCGAGGGGTATCACCGGCGCCGTCGGCGTTCAACCTCGTTCCCGCGAGGACGACGAGCCCAGCGACCACCAGAAGCGCCGCCAGCCCGACCATCGTACGCATCGTGTCCCCCTTTCTTCGACCGCCGCTCTTTCTTCGCTCCCTGGTCGGGACATCCAGCTGCCGGTCCGTAACCAGGCGCGTCCTACGTGGATTGGATGGCCACCTGCCCGAACTCGGTCGTCGATTTCGGGCCCGGGTGGCGGAGAACCGCGAGGTGTTGTGGGCGATGGAAAGCGCCAGGCCCCGTTCAGGGGCTCAAGGCCGCGCCCTTCCCGGATCGCTTCCGGCCGGAGACGCCGGCCGCAGGGCCGGGCCACACGCGTCCTCGCGTTCGACCACGTAGAGACCACTGCGTGCAGGCACACCGGCACGCTTCTTGGATTTGCCCTGCCTGGATTTGCAGACCGGGCCCCGCAATGAGCCGCGGGCCGCGCCAGGAGATCTCCCTGCGAGTTCGTAGCAAAGGGAACTACGTTGCGTTCGCCTCGGTTCTAGGAGTGCTCTCGCTGGATGGACGCGACCCGCGCGAAGAAGCGCGGAAAGGAGCCCGCCGAATGCTCGACCTTCCGTTTGTAGCCGACGTGCAGGAGCTTCGGGATCGAGTTCGGCGCCACATCAAGAGAGGATCGGTGAACGGAGGCTCCCCGGCCGGCCGCGACACGGTTCTACGCATCCTCAACGAAGCACTGGCTACAGAGATCACCTGCGTGCTGCGTTACACGAGGAGTGCCTTCACCGCCTCCGCCGTCCACAGCCTCGCCATTGCCGAGGAACTCCTGGAGCACGCCAACGAGGAGCAGGCTCACGTCGACCAGTTGACGGAGCGGATCATGGAGTTGGGAGGGACGCCCAACTTCGATCCCGAGGGTCTGCGCACGCGCAGCTTCGCCGATTCGGTGGTTGGCGATAGCCGGGAGGACATGCTCAAGGAAGACCTGGCCGCTGCACGGATTGTCATCGATGGCTACCGCGGCATCATCCGGTTTCTCGGCGAGCAGGACCCGGCGTCCCGCCGGATGCTGGAAGGGATCCTCGTCAGAAAGGAAGAGCACGCCGCCGGCCTTCTCGTTCTCCTTGGGAGGTTGCGGTCCTCGGACCTAAGCCCCGGGTTGTGGAAGCAATAGTGTTGCGAGACGGACGTAGCCGAAGGCGGAGGCGGTCAGTTGACGGCACCAGCGGATTTTCGGGCATGCCGAGACCGTTTGGGCCCGTTTCTCGCTCCTGCCACTCCTGGTGTCGTCACGTCGTCAACATCGTCAGCGGCCGGTCGGCTCGGACCCCGCCACTGATGCGCCCGCCACGAGCGAGGGGCACGCC
>JAKQSZ010000015.1 GCA_029569475.1 Candidatus Eiseniibacteriota bacterium
GGGAGAAACGAACCGTTCCTGGACCTTGCCGACGGCCAGGGGCGGGCTCCCGGGCGGCGCCGACCGGTCACGTTCAGGCCTGGAAGCACCCTAAGAGGGCGTTGGTGGGGCCCACCGGGTCATTCGGGTTTCCTATCGGCCGTGTTGGTCAGGGCCCCGCAGAAGAGCCCGGCGGCCGACGGCGCCGACAGGTGGAACACCCGGGCAATCAGTCCCGTCACGATCATGGCGACGCCCAGCACCAGGGCGGTGATCAGGCTGTACTTGAGGCCGTGCCGTTTCAGCGAGCTGAAGAACGAAGGGCCCGACTGGAGCCCGATGGAGTAGACAAAGAGCACCAGCCCGATGACGTAGATGTTCTCCGGCAGGGTCAACCGGGCATCCAACGCCCCGAAGGCAATGCCGGCAAACAGCACCGCCGCCACCCCGAGATGGAAACCCGCGATGCGGATGCTCCCCGCCAGGTAGCCGGTGCCGATGACTGTGAAGAGCAGCAGAAGCGGGTTTTCGGCCAACGCGTCAAGCATCCGCAGATGCTCCCCGAATCAGGCCGTCCCGGCAAGCCCCGATCGATACTCCAACGGCTGTGCCTGCCTGACTCCAGGGACTTGTCCGAAAGGTCCTTCGCTCCGGCGCCGCACCCGGATCCCGTCCTCGGCGGGCGCTTCTGCTTTCCCTCACCGCCCATGGTATTCGGTCAGCTTGCAGCGGTCGGGCGGATCCATGATCCGGCCCTGCGGCAGGGTCCAGACGCGAACCAGTACGCCGCGAGGCTATCGAGTTCAGCGCGGCGGTGATCACGATGACCGATCCTGGATCTTGGTGTTCACGACGATCGATCGTCCCAGGCCCCTCTGCGCCAGTACGCCTTCTCCCAGTCCAAGCACCCACGTTGGCCCGCAATTCGCAGAGTCGGCGTCGGCCGAGTCAACAAACTCGTAGTAAGCGCGGTAGCCGGGGGTTCGTGCGGGCCCACGAGAACTCGCATCGGGTGGATGAGCTCATCTGAAGTCGCGCACAAGAGAGCCCTCGCTTCCCCTCCGCCGGGGGGAGTAGGATGACGTCCGCGTGAGCGGGACGCGCATCGCACCGATGTGGCCAGCGATCGCCGCCCCTGGCTCCTGTCCCCCGTTTCGCTCGCGCCTGTCGGGGGGAGGGAGAGAGCAACAGGCCATGCGCGAAAGGGGGGTTCGCCGAGAAGGAGGACCGGACGATGAAGTTGGGCTCATGGGGAGTGCTGCTCCTGCTCTGGATGGCCCGGGATTCCCAGGCGAGCGCAAACGTTAATGGCGTGCTCCTTCTTCATGCCGACACGAGGATTGAGTTCACGGCCGGCGTGTCGGAGTACTGCGGCCTCTCCTCCGCGATCGACTGCCCGTCGGTCATCACGGATCTGCCGGCCGACTCCTCACGAACCTATGTCATCTATGTCCTTGCGGCCATCCCGGACACCTCCCAGGCGCGCCTGCGCGGCCTGACGTTCGGGGTGACCTACGACTCGACCTCCCTCGTCATCGTCGATCACGGTTCGTGCGGGGACGAGGAGTACCCAACGGCCGACTGGCCGTCACCGAACACCGGGACATCGGTGGTCTGGCTGGGAACCGTCATCGATCACCTCGCCGAGGTCTACTGGTTTGCCGCCCATACCTACGGAAGCGCTCCCACCTCCCTCGCGCTGGTGCCGCACCCGGATCCCGTCCTCGGCGGGAACTTCGCGGACGATTCCGTGCCGGCTCAGCTGGAGTCCATCGCCGGATACGGACAACTTGGATTCGGGCAACCGGGGCGCCTGCCCGCCTGCTCGAGCACCCGCGGCGCCGGCGAGAACTACCTCCCCTCGGGTTTCCAGGGCAACGGCGGTACCGGTCCCCCGCCGCTGGCCAACGCGGATGAGTACATCACCATAGCTCCCGGGAACCGAGTGGTCCTCGAGGGGGAAGGGACCCGACATGAACTCGCGGGTGGCGATCTGCTGCACGTATTCATCCGGGACGGGGTGTGCCAGATCAACGGCGTACGCTACCGTCCACAGCCGGAGCCGCCGCCGCGCCTACACCCGGTCGCGGATCTTCGCAGCCTCTATCGGGCCGTACCGGAGGTCATCGACTACCTCGAGTCTCATTCGGGCGATTCCCTCCAGCTCTGGAACGACGCGGCCGACAGTTGGGGGCGCCAGGTGGACCTGCTCTACTGGCAGCTCCGGTACTCCTACGCACGGGAGTTGGAGGGCGGAACCCCTCCGCGCGTCGCGGCCGAGCGCGTCGCGATCGAGGCGGCGAGGTCGCCGTTGGTCGAGACGGCTGCGGCTGTCGGCGACCACTATGTCACTTGCTGGTTGTGGGGACGACCCCAAGGGGAGCAACTCGATCTTCACGACCCAGGTCCTCGGCGCGACGCCCGGGATCCCATGACGGAAGCGGACGCGGAGGCTCTTCTTCGGGTGCTAAGGCGGATCGCTGAACGGCCCACTTATCCGCTATTGCTGCGAAACGGGTATGACATGCCGCTCCCGTCCTCCCTGAGCCGATCGCCCACCAGAATCGACGCCAACCGGGACACCTCCCGCTGAGTTGTCGCGATTGTAGCGCTCAGGTGCGTTTCCCGGAAGCGCTTCGTCGGCTCATCGACCGGGGCCGGCCGGTGCGCGGGGACGTGGGTCGGAGCGTCGGAAACGGAGGCGAATCCGGCGGAGGTGAAGATCGTTCACCCCCGCCGGCGACGCACGTGGGGCTGGTCCGCCGGCACGCGCGGCTGGCCGGACCAGTCGTCGCTCCGCGCCGCCGACGGCGTGTGCGGTGGGCTGTTGGATCAGTCCTCGCGCCCCAACAGCACCTGGCACTCGACGAACATCTCATTGATCGCCGTCACCGCCTGGTGGATGTCGCCGAGGCTGGCGCCCCCGACCGTTCCGTAGGCGAGCGATTGGTTGGCGAGGGTCAGCAGACCGCCCACCGTGACCGGCAGGTTCTCGTTGCCCAGCGCGGCGAGTACGCTGGGCGCGATGGTGAAGGTGCCGGCCGTTGTCGTCATGCGGCGGCTGAGGGCCACCCCGGAGAGGGTTTCGTCCAGCCTGGTGTTGAGCGCCAGGGCGAGGGTCTGTCCGAGGAAGACGTTCTTGATGCGTCCGCTCTTGAGCGGCAGGGGCGGGCTGGTGTTGCAGGATCCTTCATCGATCACGCCATCGCCCAGGTTGCTGGGAAGCGTGGTCGGAGTCTGGCCTGCCGGCAGGAGCCGGCTGATGCATCCCTCGCTGCCATCGGCAAAGGTCACCGACCGGCCGCTCACGCCCAGGACGAGTGGCGAGTCCGGCGTGACCAGGCGCTGCAGGGTCTCGCTGCGCCGCTCGCCGTTGAAGCGGCCGTTGTTGCTCCAGCCGCCCTGGGTCAGCGTGCAGTGCTCCCGGCTCGGAGGCGGGCACGGGTTGGGGTCGCAGGAGGTTCCGTCGCCCTCGTATTCGCCGCCGGCCTGCGCGCAAGCCGCGGCGCTGAGAATCTCGCAAGTCCCGTCGGGCAGGCAGCAGGCTCCGCTGGGGACATCACGGCTGTGCAGGCCGGCGTCCCGCGTGCGGTCATCCTGTCCGGGCGCGAGGCTGAAGAGAGCGGTCGTGCCTGCCTCCAGCGCGTCGGAGTCGAGTCCGTCGTCGCTGCCCTGATCCGCCGGGCTGAACTCGTAGCCATCGGGGAGGGTGAAGCGGACGCGGTAGTCCCCCGGAGCGAGTTCGCCGAAGAGGTAGCTGCCGTCGTCGTTGGTCACCTGCGTGGCGAGGACGACGCCGCCCGCGTCCAGCAGTTCGACCGTGACGCCGCCCTTGCCGAGTTCTCCCTCATCCTGGATGCCATCGTGGTCGGTGTCGAGCCAGACCCGGTCGCCGATCGAGCCGACCGGCAGGTGGATCCCCGCGTCGCGTGTGCGGTCGGTCTGGCCGGCGGCAAGATCGAAGCAGGCGGTCATCCCGCCCTCGGCGGCATCGCTGTCGAGCGCATCGTCGAGGCCCTGATCCGCCGGGCTGAAGAGGTAGCCTTCGGGGAGGCCGAAATGGATCCGGTAGCTGCCCGGCTCCACGCCGGTAAAGAGGTAGTGGCCGGCGCCGTCGGTGATCAGGGTGTCGACGGGCATACCGGCGCAGGTCAGCAGGATGACCTGGACGTCGGGCCGGCCACTCTCGTTCTCGTCCTGGATCCCATCGCGGTCGGCATCGATCCATACACGATCACCGACACTGGCGGGGGGTGCACCCGGGTAGACCCCGGCGTCCCAGGAAAAGTCCAACTCGAGGGAGTCAAGGGTCGTGCAAACCGTGAAGCCGGTGGAGGGATCCGGATCGCTGTCCGTGCTGTTGTTCGATCCCTGATCCGGCAGCGTGAACGTCCAGCCGTCCGGGCGGTGGAAGTACAGCTTGTAGTCGCCCGGGCGGGGGTTGATGAAGCCGACGAAGCCCTGAGCGTCGCTGGTGTCGCGCGCCACGAAGACCCCGTCACAGGTGTACAGGTCCACGAGGACACCCGCGACGCCTGGCTCAACCCGCGGCGGATCCTGGATGCCGTCACGGTCGACATCATGCCAGACGCGGTCCCCGATGAACTGGTACACCGGCACGTCCTGCGGCAGGGGATCCTGAAGTCCGGGTTCGAGCGCCGCCATGTCCTGGACAGGCGCCGTCACCTGCTTGGAGTCGTTCTGGCATCCAAGTGCCAGGACCATCAGGACCAGCGTGAACAAGCAGAGATGGAACGGAGACCGCATGGATCCTCCTCGCGATCAGGAGTGAACGTCGACGACGCGGCCGCCAGTAGGGATGCGGCCGCCGGTTGTTGGAATCGCCGACGGGCTGTCATCGAACCTCTCACGCCGGCCTGGCGAGGCAGGGCGGCCGCGCTCGAGCCGGCGTGGGAGAGAGCGTGTGTGCGAGCGAAAGGGTGGTGTGTCCGCCTATGACGTCTTCGCGGCGGCCCGGCGGCGCCGCCAGGCGGCCATGCCTGTGCCGATCAGCCCCGTGCCCAGGAGCAGCAGGGAGGAAGCCTCGGGCACAGGTCCGATCAGGTCCTGCCCGGAACCGGAGATGGAGCGGTAGTAACCGGCGCTCGACCATTGTCCCTGGGCCGCGCTTACGATGTCCTGCGCCAGGTCGTAGTCGAACCCGAAGCCCCAGCTATCGACCAGGAAGTTGCCCGTCGCGAGGTCGTAGTCGGTGTCGTAGAGCACTTCCCAGATCGCGATCTGGGTTGCGCCGGCCTGGTCGGCCGATCCGGGACTGGCGCCGTAGGTCCGGTAGATCCACGCGGCAGTTCCACCGTTGCCTCGCTCGGTCCCGTTGGGGATCGTCCCGTTCAAATCCGGGTGGGACGTGTCGTAAAGGTCGTAATCGTGGGAGGCGCCGAGGCCGGCGTCCGTGGTGATGTCGGCGCAGTACAGATAGCCGGTGGCGTCTCCGCCCGGACCGCCGACATAGCCGACAAAGGCCCCGACCTGGGCACCCCAGACTTGACCACCAACGGTCCCGCCGGCGATTCCGTCGGTGAGCCCCCAGTCCAGGTACAAGACGACCGCGCCGGCCGGCGCGGTCAGGCCCAGGCCGAGCAGCAAAGCAAAGGCGACGATAGCGACCTTCATGCAAACCTCCCGATAGGAAGTACTGGATTTCGTGTCTTCGGACCCAAAGAAACAGCAGACCAGGATCAAACCGACCATCCTGGTCTGCTGTCCAAATCGTCCTGAGGCTGTAGGATCCGCCGGCCGGGTTCGGTGACGCGACTTCCCCCGGGCACGACTCCGAGCTCCGCGAGAACGTTCGCTCAGACGGGCCCTTCCTCCGATATAGAGGCAAGTATAACCCTTGCGGTGAATTGACGGCAAGTCTCTTGTTCAAGAAGTCTGCCGGCCGGTGAGGGGCGCCACCGGGCCAGGATTCCTGGCGGGGATGGATTTGAGGGTTGACTTCCGGCGAGCGTCATGCCAAGGTCCGCCCGTAGCAATGATCCTATCAAGCTTCCCGAAAGGAGGGCGCCAGATGACAGCTCAAGTTCTTGCCGAAGCGTTGGTGCGTCCCCGGGAAGCCGCCGCTCGCTGAAACTGGCGAATCCTCCCTGTTTCGCGGAGCATCCTGCCCGGCTATCCCCGGCACGCGCCTCCGGCTATCAACCGCTCCATTCCGAGAGGTCCCGTCGGGAATCGAGCCCTGATTCAGCCATAACGAGACTGATCCAACCCTGATCCGCTGCCGGCCGGAACTCGGCCGCGTGAATCGGGCGAGGGCAGCCGTTCACCTGGCATCGGGAACGCCCGATGGACCCATCGGCCGAGATGAACCAACGGTCCCAACGGCCGGTGGCGCTCGCGACGGCGCGGCCCGGCGAGGTCGTCTCTCGCCGTAGGACCGCCCTCGTGCGCCCGCTCCGCGGGATTCCCTGATTCCAAGTGAGGTGCAGAACACCATGAACCTGCAATGCCTGGGATGGACCCCATCCCTCGCCACGGATTTCACATCGACAGGCCTCCCCGGCTGTATCGCGGGGCGGGTCGCGGCCGAACACCGGGACCGTTACGTCGTGCTCTCGGAGCAGGGCGAGGCGGCGGCCGAGATCACCGGACGGCTCCGTTACGCCGCGGCTTCCCGGCTGGAGCTGCCGACGGTCGGCGATTGGGTCGTCCTGCAACCCTGCGGCGACGGATTCGCCGTCATCCACTCCGTGTTGCCCCGCCGGACCCTCTTCCTGCGCAAGGTACCCGGGGAGTTGACCGAACCGCAGCCGGTCTCGGCCAACGTGGACGTCGTTTTCGTGGTCACCGATAGCGAGGCCGACTTCAGCCCGCGCCGGATCGAGCGCTATCTGCTGCTGACCCGGGAGAGCGGGGCCGAGCCGGCCATCGTGATCAACAAGGCCGATCTGCGCCCGCAGATCGAGGAGTTGGTGCGGTCCGCTTCGGCCGTTTCCGGAGGCGCCAGGGTCCTCGCCGCCTCGGCCCAGGACGGCACGGGCCTCGGGGAGATGGCCTCGTTGCTCGAGGGGGCGCGCACCGGCGCCTTCATCGGATCCTCCGGGGTCGGGAAATCAAGCCTGATCAACGCGCTGCTGGGGGAGACGACGCTGCGCACCACCGCGGTGCGGGAGTGGGACGGCAAAGGTCGCCACACGACGACGTCGCGGCAGCTTCTCGTTCTGCCCGGCGGCGGCATCGTCATCGACACGCCGGGCATGCGGGAAGTCCAGCTCTGGGCCGAGGAAGAGAGCCTGGGCGCGGCCTTTCCGGACATCGAGGAGCTCGCCGCCGGCTGCCGCTTCTCGGACTGCCGGCACCAGGAGGAGCCTGGCTGCGCCGTCCTGCTCGCGCTGGAGAACGGAGAGCTGGCCCAGGACCGCTACGAGAGCTACCGCAAGCTCTGTCGCGAGCTGAAGTTCCTGGCCGGCCGCCAGGACGTCCGGCTTCGCCAGGCGGAACAAGCTCGCTGGAAGAGCATCTCGAAGTCTGTGAAACACGTGATGAAGGCCAAGTACGGGCACAATTGACGCGCCAGGGAAGGAGGAAGACCCATGATACCCGTGTTGATGGACGCAGGCGCTGTCGCCGAGGGTCGTCCGCCGCCGGGCCGGTGGGCCGCGGCGATAGCGTCCCGTCCGGTTGCGAGCCATCCGGACGCACCTGGAGTCGAGGGTATCGGGCTGCGAGCGATCCGGAGGAATGGGGAGCCGAGCGTTTCCGACGGGAGCGTGGTCGTGTATCTTGGATTGGGTTTGGACGTGACCCACGAGGACCCATGCCGACACCACAGCTCATCGATCCGGAGACCCGCCGCATCGTCGATGCGGCGAGCGGCGTCTGGATCCGCCGGCTCATTGATCACTCGCGAGCCAACTCGCTGCTGTTCTACCGACCGCTCAAGGTCGGCACGCTGGAGCTGACGAGCCATCCGGAAGCCGTCCGGCGTCTGCTGGAGGGCGAGGCGCTCGGATCGGACGAGCTGCCCGTTCCACCCGCTGCGCCGGGGACCGGATCGGCCGGACCCTTGACTCCCTCAGCCGGACCCTCGACCCGATCGGCCCCGGCCGAAGAGGACGCGCGTCACCAGGCGCAGGCTGCCCTGCTGGCCCTCCAACGCAAGGCGCTGAGCAACCTCGAGGAGAAGGGCATCGAGACGCTCTTCCTGGCCCTGGGCATGGCGGTGTGGCCGGCCGCCGACGGAGGCCGGCCGCACGCGGCGCCCGTGCTGCTGGTCCCCGCGAAGATCGAGAGCCGCCGGGGAGGCGAGAACCTGCGGCTGCGGGTCACGGGCGAGCCCCAGATGAACACGGTGCTGCTCTACGTGCTGGAGGAGGATTGCGACCTGCGCATCTCCGCCGAGTCGATCCTCGGCGAGTGCAGCCACGAGGAGGATGACGGCTGGCGCGTCGATCCGGAGTGCGTGTTCGCCCGGCTGGGCGCGGAGGTCTCCGGGATCCCGGGGTTCTCCGTGGAGCGGAGAGCCGTCGTGGCCAACTTCCACTTCGCGAAGATGGCCATGGTCGAGGACATCCGGAAAAACGGCGAGCTCCTCGGGAGCAGCCCGCTCATCGCCGCGATCGCCGGACACGCCGGCTCGCGCGCCCAGATGGCGGCGGCGCAGGTCGAGGTTGAGCCCGCCGAGCTGGACCAGAGGCCCGCGAGTTCCGACTACCTGGTGCTGGACGCCGACTCCACGCAGCACCGGGCCATCGTGCTCGTCGGGATGGGACAGAACGGCGTGATCCAAGGCGCGCCCGGCACGGGGAAGAGCCAGACCATCAGCAATCTCATCGCCCAGAGCATCGCCGACGGGAGGCGTGTCCTCTTCGTCGCCGAGAAGCGGGCCGCCCTCGAGGCCGTCATCAAGCGGCTCAATCACCCGGATGTCGCCCTGGGCCACCTGGTGCTGGACCTGCACGGGGCCTCGGTCTCGCGCAAAGAGGTCATGGCCCGCATCGCCGGCGGTCTGGAGCAGATCCGGCAGGCCGCCCCGCCGCCGGGCGTGGAGGAGATCCACCGCGAGTTCGAGTCCCGCCGCGGGCAGCTGAACGAACACGCCCGCCGGATCAACTCGCCTCGGCAGCCGACGGGTCTCTCGGTCCATCAGATGATCGGCCGGCTCCTTCGCCTGCCCGCGGCCGCCCGGTCCGATCTCCGCATCGGCGGCGAGGCGCTCGCCGCGCTCGAGCCGGTCCGGCTCGCCGAGGTGCGCCGGCACCTGCGCGAGGGGGCGAGCCACCCGCGGCTTCTGCTCGGCAGCGATCCATCTCCGTGGAACAACGCCGCCCTCCCGGACGGCCCGACGGCGCAGGAGATGCTCGACCTCGCCGGACGCCTGGCCGATGCGTTGTGGCCGGCGCTGCAACGCGCGCTCGGTCCGGTCGTCGCGGCCGCGGGCGTGCCGGCTCCGCCGACGCTCGAACGGGCGGCTGCCCTTCTCTCCCTGCTTCGAGACACGCGGCGCCTGCGGGAGAACTACGGAACGGACATCTTCCAGGCGCAGCCGGCCACGCTTGCCGCCGGCCTCGCCTCGGCGGAGCGCGGGGGGTTGGCCCGTGTCTGGGCGTATCTGACGAACAGCCGCTACCGCGCCGCGCGCGCGAGATTGCTCGGGCTCCGCACGTCGCCCGCCCCGGCTCCCCTGCTGCTGCAGGAAGCCCGCCAGGCGGCCAGCCTGGTCAGCCTCTGGGCTCAGTTCGGGGGCGCCGTTCGGGAGGTCGATCCGGGCGAGGCGCTCGCGGCGCAGGAGGCGCTCTTCCAGGCCCTCCGTCAGCTCGGGCCGGTTCTGGACGGGCCGGCCCTGGCCGAGCAGCCCCTGGAGGATGTCGCGCGGCGGCTGGCCGATCTCGCGCGCGACACGAGGACGCCGTTGCTGCTCCCCGCCATCCACCTGGCTCGCCGGGAGCTGCAGGCGGCGGGGCTGGCCCGCCTGCTCGACGACCTCCGCTCCCATCCGATCCCGCCCGAGCAGTGGTCGGAGCGGTTGGAGTACATCTGGCTGCATTCCACGCTCGACCAGGCGATCTCGACCGAGCCGGCCCTGGCCGGCTTCAAGGGACGGACGCACGAACAGCTGATCGCGGAATTCGTGCGCCTCGACAAGGAGAGGGTCCGGCTGGCGGCGGACCGGGTCCGGAGGCTCCACGCGACTCGTGCCATCGAGGCGATGAACCAGCACTTCGACCAACAGGACCTGGTCAAGCGCGAGGCGGCCAAGCGGTCCCGGCACCTGCCGCTGCGGGATCTGCTGGCCCAGGCGCCCGACGTGTTGACCCGGATTGCGCCGTGCTGGGTCGCGAGCCCTCTCTCCGTCTCCCAGTTGCTGGACGGCGGCGCCCGGCACTTCGACCTGGTCGTCTTCGACGAGGCCTCGCAGGTCCTTCCGGAAGAGGCCATTCCGTCGCTTTATCGCGCCGGGCAGGTCGTCGTCGCCGGCGATCGGCATCAGCTTCCTCCGACCACCTTCTTCGCCACCGCCGTCGAGGGCGAGGATGAGGTGGCCGTCGAGGATGAGGCGGAGCGGCAGGCTCTGCAGACGGCGGCCGCCGCGATCGGCGGGTTCGAGAGCCTGCTGGCCACGCTGGAGGCGTTCCTGCCGAACTGGCTGCTGGCGTGGCACTACCGTTCGGAAGACGAGCGCCTGATCGCCTTCAGCAACCACCACATCTACGACGGACGGCTGGTGACTTTCCCGAGCGTGCGCTCCGGCACGGTCGTGAGCCACACGCTGGTGCCGCACGATCCGTCGACCGGGTCACAGGAAGAGAGCGCCTCGCGCGAGGTGGACGAGGTGGTCCGGCAGGTGCTGCGCCACGCCGAGTCGCGGCCGCGAGAGTCGCTCGGGGTGATCGCGATGGGCATCAAGCACGCCAACCGCGTGCAGGCCGCCCTCGACACCGCGCTGGAGACGAGGCCGGACCTGGCCGGCTTCTTCACGCTCGAAAAGGAGGACCGGTTCTTCATCAAGAACCTCGAAACCGTTCAGGGAGACGAGCGCGACGCCATCATCCTGACCGTCGGCTACGGCAAGAACGCGAGCGGCGACCTGCCGCACCGGTTCGGTCCCCTGACGCACGAGAGCGGACACCGAAGGCTGAATGTCGCGGTCACCCGGGCCCGGCGGCGCATGCATGTGGTCAGCTCGTTCTCCCATCAGGAGATCAACCTGGAGCGCTCGGGGAGCCGCGGGGTGCAGCTGCTCAAGGCCTACCTGGAGTACGCTGTCAACGGTGGATCCCGCCTGCCGGAGAGCGAGAAGGCCGGGGAGGTTCCTCTCAACGACTTCGAGGCGGACATCCGGGATGCGCTCGAGCAGAGAGGCATCCGCACCCGGCCGCAGTTCGGTTCCTCGCGCTATCGCATCGACCTGGTCGCCATGCATTCGGCACGGCCGGGCCGTCCGGTGCTCGCCATCGAGTGCGACGGCGCCACGTATCACTCCAGCCACACGGCGCGGGATCGGGACAGGCTCAGGCAGGCGAACCTGATGCGACTGGGCTGGCGCTTTCACAGGATCTGGAGCACGGACTGGTTCTACAACCGTGAGCAGGAGGCTGAGCACGCGGTCAACGCGTATCAGGACGCGGTGCGACACGCCGACCTCGAAGACGCCGGGGGAGCGGAAGCTCCGGCGGACACCGCGCGGTCAGGGGCCCCTCCGGCGCGGCCCTCCCCGCGGCGGGCCGAGCGCGGCCCCCAGCCGGCCCTCCGCGAGCGGGAAAGCATCGAGCAGTACACGGAGCGGGAGCTCCTGCAACTGGCCGACTGGGTCCTGAGCGACGGGCTGAACCGGACGGACGAGGAGATCGTGCGGGAGATGTTCGAAGCGCTGCCGTTCGCCCGAATGGGCGCGAGGATCCGCAGCCGGCTCGAGTCCATTGCGAGGAGGCTGCGACAACGCCGGTCACAGGCTCTGGACTGAGGAGACGGCCAGGCCCACCGGCCGCAGGCTCTGGACTGAGGAGACGGCCACCGTCCACCGGCCGCTCAAGGCCGCGAGACGTGACGGTTTCCGCGAAGATAGAACCGCAGCAGCCGGCGGGCCCAGGGCCCGGCGTAGTCCACCCCGATCCGGGGTCGGCGGACGATGACGCCGCGGGGTGCGCGCGCCGGCTCACCCGGACGGGACGCTCCGCGGCCTGGATCATCTTCCGCCTCGGCGATCCAGATGGTGTCGCCCAGCAGGTCCCCGCCGTCGTGACGCCGGTCGATCTCCAGCGCCTTGCAGAGGAGCCCGGGACCGTGGGTTCGGCCCTCGATGCCGTGGACCGGTTCGAGAGCGCGCAGCAGCACGGCAGTACCGGCGCCGCCTCCTTCGGTGACCACGTTCACGCAGTAGTACATGCCGTAGATCATGTACACATAGAGATGCCCGGCAGGGCCCCACATGGCCTGGTTGCGCGGGGTCCGGCCCCGGGCAGTGTGGGCGGCCAGGTCGCGCGGCCCCAGGTAGGCCTCGACCTCCACGATGCGGCCGATCCGAACGCCAGCCGGGCGGAGCATCATCGCCGGCGCCGGTCCGCCGGCAGCGGGTCCGTCGGCAGCGGGTCCGCCGGCCGGTCCGCCCGAGTCCGGTGCGCCCGTCCCCCGTCGCACGAGGTACTTCCCGAGAAGCTCCCGGGCCACCGTCACGGTGTCGCGGGCGTAGAACTCGCGGGGGAGCCGGACCAGTCGCGACGGGATCGGCGGAGACAGGCCCGCAGTCCAGGCGGCGCCCTGCGGCCGGCCCGGCGGGCGGGTCACGAGGGGTAGCCGCGCAGCAGACCGCCGATCCAGTCGTTGACCAGGAAGTTCATCCGGCCGATCAAGAGCGAGATCCGGCCCATCACGGTGTAGCCGAAGGCCGCGCCGAAGCCGAGCATGAGGTACCAGACCCCCAGGCGGCTCACCTTGCCGACCGCTCCCCGGTGTTCCAGCGAGAAGAAGAAGTAGACCAGCACCGCGAGCACGCCGACGAAGACCACCAGCGCATTGAGGAAGCCGCCCCAGTCGAACTGCCCGCCAGCGGTGGAAACGAGATCGATCATGGTGGCGCCGCTTTGCGGAAGGACCTCGCCGTGCAGCTTCTGCACCATGTTGACGCCGGTGTAGTAGCCGACATAGATGGCGAGGGAGAGCCGCGCCATCCAGGCGACCTTCGGGACGTAGCGGGTATACAGGTTCAGTCCGATGAGCGCGGCGAAGATCAGGTCGAGGTTCCCGACGAAGTCCTCCATGAGGGGGATCACCAGGTTGGGCTTGATCGTCTGGTCGGCCGTCTGGCCGACGTAGTAGCCCAGGGAGACCCCGGCGAAGAGCGCCTCCGCGAACCGGAAGAACGGATTGTCCCGGTAGAGAAAGCTGAAGATGCAGAGCGTCAGCAGGGCCGCGATCCAGGTCCCGATGATGTTTTCCATGGTTCCCCCGGTCAGACCCTGGCCGCGCGCCGGCGGGACAGGAAGTAGGCCACGTTGCCGACGACGATGAAGAGAATGATGATGCTGTGGTCGATCGTCTGGACGTCCATCCCCTTCATGGCGTTGAAGCGGGTCGGATCGTTGTAGGGCGCGCTCACCGACGGATGGCCGTCCAACAGGAGGCGCTCGTACTCCGAGGCCCCCTTGAGGCCGCCCAGCAGTCCGATCATCTGCCCGGTGTTCAGGTAGGCATAGTACTTGGGCGCGGAGACGGCGGTGCAGCCGACCGCCACCGGAACGCCGAACTGCGAGTTGATGAGGTTGGCCCACCACTCGCCGATGACGCCGGTGGCCAGGCTGACGACCAGGGAGATGTCCTTGTAGTTGTGGACCCGCTGCATCAGCGGAAGCTGGCTCAACGGATCGCCGTTGGCGTCGGTGGGAAAAACGCCGTGGATGTCCTCGCCCATCTGCTTCATCAGCGCCTGCGCGCCGTCCTTGTAGCCGAGGTTGACGAAGTCGATGCCGTAGCGCAGGTGGGGGAACTCCGGGGCGACCTCGTTGAGCGCCTGGACGGCCAGGGCGCGGCCCCCGATCGGGTAGAGGGCAATGACCACGACCTTGATCCCCCGGGTGAAGCAGTGGCGAAGGATGGCCGAGGCCATCGGCCCGTTCTCCGGGACGGTGGTGGGACCGAAGTCGAAGGAAAGCATGACGACGTCATCCGGCGTGAGGCTCTCGATCTTGTCGTAGAGCTGCTGGACCGGCGGCGTGGTGGAGACGCCGAAGCCGATCGGATAGATGATCGGCAGGATCGTGCCCAGGCCGATGAGCAGGAAGACCCAGCGGCGGTCGAAGTTCCGCAGGGACTGCACCAGCCCGTTTCTTTTTCCCGTGCTCTCCACGATCCCTCCTACTCGCTCTTTTCCAGCCCGAGATACGAACGTTCAATGCCCAGAATGACCCGCAGGGAGAGCGAGGCCGCGCCCAGGGCCGCCCCGATCAGGATGCCCCGCTGCGCCGCCGTGTTCGGCTTGTCCATGAGCCACTCCGTGAAGGAAGCCAGGGCGCCGGGGCGGACGGCCGAGCTGATCGCGTCTCCCACCGGAATGCGGCCGATCATGACCAGCACCGCGGCGACCAGCAGGATCGTGGCCTCCAGGTTGCGCACGCGGAAGGCGCGGAAGGCGGCCGAGGCGATGTAGAAGGCGAGCAGGCTGAACATGGTGGCTTGGAGGGGTTCGAAGAAGAAGCGGGTCACCCAGGCGAAGGGGGTGTAGCCGCCATCGGCCCGCAAGCCGATCCCCTGGAAGGGGCCGACCGAGAAGGCGCTGAGGATGCCGAAGATTCCCGGCACCAGCAGACCGACGAGGAGGCAGATGGCGTAGGGCCAGCCGGGGCCTCGCCGCTCGATCTTCTTCAGGTTGCCCTGGATGACATTGATCACGCCGAGCAGCAAAGCGAAGCCCGCCACGATCACCATCCACTTCTCGAGGCGATCGGTCGGAGCTTTCACGATGGTGGCCTCGGACGTGAAGAAGAAGGCCACGATCGGTATCATCCCGGCGATGAATGTCAGGATGAGGGGGAGCTGCAGCCGGAAGAACATCGGTCTCTCCTCGTCGCCAGGTCAATCGTATCAGTGACTCGTGGACGCCCGGTGGGCGTACCGCCGGATGATCATGGCATCGTCCGGGCGGGCCATCTACCGAGCCTGGAACCACGCCGCGAAAGCCGGCCAGTGGAAGGCTGTGGAACAGACCATGCCGATGATGATCAGGAGCGCGACCAGGGCCTTGGTGTAGTCCTGCCCCTTGATGCTCCCGAGCATGGCGGGATCTCGCGAAAGGTACGCGCCCGCGGCGTAGAGCTCCTCCCCGATCAGCGTGTAGTCGCAGGCGCAGACGAAGAAGGGCAGCTGGGCGATCTCGGCCGTGCCCGCGATCTGGATCGCGCCCGAGGCCTGCCCGGTCTCCGCCAGCAGAAGGGACTCGGCGAAGAACGAGCCGATGAGGAAGTTGGCCGCGGGCTTCTCTCGCACCATCACCCCGGAGACCGACGCCGTGTAGGCGAACTGGTCGTAGGTCACGTAATGCACCATCCCCTCGTTGTACAAGTCGGGGCGGCCTTCCTGCAGGTAGGCTTCCCGGACCGTCTCGCGGGCCGAGGCGAACGCCAGCGGGTCCTTGTTGGGCACGTCCAGCTCGGTGTTGTAGCGGGCCGTCAGGCGGGCCACGTGCTGCAGCACGGCCAGGGAGGCGATCGTCTGGTTGTCGTCGATCGACCCGATCCCGGGCACGTAGAGCACCTTCTTGCCCAGCTCGGTGGCGCGCCCCACCGCCTCGTCCACCGCATTGAGGCCGGCGATGCGGCGGATGAAGAGGTTGCGGTTCTGCCGGGCCGTGCGGATGAACCAGAGCACGAGGGCGCAGAAGACGATGAAAAGGACGAGAGCGTTCAGGCGGTCCCTGTCGAAGTAACCGGCGGCCTCGGCGGCCTGGGTTGGGTCCATGGGTTACCCTTCTGTTGACGGTCGCACGGCTGTTTCAGGCCGGCCGTTCGGTCTCGATGCGCGGGAAAAGAGGCCCGGCCGGCCGGATCCGGGTTCCGGGGGACAAAACCCCCCAGCGCAGCCACCGCGGATCGGTTCGTCCCGCCACGATGTCGCCTGCATCCTCGATGGCGCCGAGACGGTACAGCGCCTCTCCCATCTTGACCGGCATGACAGGGGAGAGCAGCGCGCACACCAGACGCACCGCCTCGGCCGACACCCAGAGAGTCGTCGCGATCCCGGCCGGTCCGGCGGTCTTCACCGCCTTCCAGGGGGAGCGGACCTCGAGGTAACGATTGACGGCCCGCGCCAGCTCCATCGTCTCCTCGATCGCCTGGTGGATCCGGTAGGCCCCGAACGCCTCGGCGAAACGCTGGCCGGCGGAACCGGCCCGTTGGATGAGTTCCTCCTCGGCCGGCTCCAGGGCGCCGGGGGAGGGGATCTCGTCCTGCCAGTAGTTGTGGATCATCCGCTCGACCCGGTTGAGGCAGTTGCCGAGGTCGTTGGCCAGGTCGGAGTTGATGCGGTTGATCAGAGCCTCTTCGGTGAACTCGGCGTCGAGACCGACGACCATGTCCCGCATCAGGAAGTAGCGGAAGGCGTCGATGCCGTAGAGGTCCGCGCAGTCGAGCGGCCGGACCGCGTTGCCCACGGACTTGCCCATCTTGCTTCCGCCGGCCGTCCACCAACCGTGCGCCAGGATCGTCTCCGGCAGGGGCAGTCCGGCGGCCTGCAGCATCGTCGGCCAGTAGACGGCGTGGGTGGTGAGGATGTCCTTGCCGATCAGGTGCACCGTGGCCGGCCACCAGAGACTGCCGTCTTCCCTGGGGTGGTCGAGGGTGGCGCTGTAATAGTTGATGAGCGCGTCGAACCACACGTAGGTGACGTAGTCCGGATCGAAGGGAATCGGAATGCCCCAGCTCAGACGCGCCTTGGGACGGCTGATGCAGAGATCTCCCAGCGGCTTCTTCAGGAAACCGAGAACCTCATTGGCCCGGTACTCGGGTTGGATGAACCCGGGATGCTCCTGGATGTGGCGGATCAGCCATTCCTGGTAGCGGCTCATCCGGAAGAAGTAGTTCTTCTCCGAGAGCGGGACGACGGCGCGTCCGCAGAGGGGACAGAGGCCGTCGGGCACGTCCTTTTCCGTCCAGTAACGTTCGTCCGGCACGCAGTAGAGGCCGGTGTAGGTGTCCTGGTAGATCTCTCCCCGCTCCCAGAGATCGGCCAGGATCCGGGTGACGACCGCCTGGTGGCGCGGCTCGGTCGTGCGGATGAAGTCGTTGTAGGAGATGTTCAGCCCGGCCCAGACCTGGCGGAATCGCTCGACCACCTGGTCGACGTGCGCCTGCGGCTCCAGCCCCCGTTTGGCCGCCGACTCGACGATCTTCTGCCCGTGCTCGTCCGTGCCCGTCAGGAACCAGGTCGGTATGCCCTGCAGGCGCCGGGAGCGGGCCAGCACGTCGCCCAGCACCGTGGTGTACGTGCTCCCGATGTGCGGCTCGTCGTTGACGTAATAGAGGGGCGTGGTGACATAGAACCGGGCCCCGTCCTGATGGGCGCGCATCAGAGGCCGCGTTCCTTCACGGCCGCGTCGAGTTGAGGAGTGGGGTGTTCCCGGGCCAGCCGCACGGCCCATTCCAGAGCGCGGCCCTTCGGCAGATGCCGGATCACCCGGGCCAGCACCTCGGTGGGCGCGCCTTCCGGCTGTTTGGAGAGGACTTCGATCGCGGCGGCCTGGGTCGCGGCCTCTTCGTGAAAATAGGCGTCGAGCACAGGCAGCAAGGCCTCGGGCGCCGTGGCTCCATCCAGCGCCTGGATCACGGAACTCCGCACCAGGGGATGTTCCCGCTGATCATAGATATCGAGCAGGAGATTCACCCGGTAGGGCGTCAACGCGTACTTCAGTCCACGCAGGAGGACCGCGCCCGAGCTGATATCCAACATCTCGCCGTCGGGCCATTGCCCTTCTTCCAGCGCGGCCACCGCCAGGGTCTCCGCGCCGGCGAACCGGTATTGCATCCCCACGCTCGCCAGCCGGGCCCGGTCGGATGGGACGATCTCGGTTCCCGCATCCCAGCGCCCTTCACGCAGCGCCGACACGATGGCCGGGGGCACCGGATGGCAGTTCTGCCGCAGCAGTTCCTCCGCCGCGGTCAGCCGTGCGGCGGAGTCGCCCGAGTTCAGCCGGGCCGAAAGCGTCTCACAGGTAGCGGGCGGGGCTTGGGAGGCGCCCGTCGTGCCGCCCGGGCGCCCGGTTCCCTCCTGGGCCGACGCCGGGCCGGCGTGGAGCCATGCGGCGAGCGCGATGCCCCAGGCCACGGATAGGGCCACCCCTGCTTGTGCCATGCCACCTCCCGGATGATGCTTGCGTGAGCCCGACTGCCGGAGGAGCCCCAGCATAGGTCACACGGAAGGATCAGGGACGGCGCCCCATGCCGTCAAGTCGGAGTGTCGCGTGTCGGAGTGTCGCGTTGCGCCACGGTGCCGTTGCCCAGCATACTCACAGGCCCAGGCGCGGCCCACGATCGGGGGACGGGACAGGCATGCTGTTCTCGATGGCGCGGTTGGGCTCCCCCACGGGGACGCGACATCCGGTGGTCATCAGGGCCTGCGATCGTGCGCGCCTTGCTTCCGACAGGAGGGTTCTTGCTTCTTGCCGAACATGTGAGGGAGACGGTCCTGGACAACGGCCTGAAGATCCTCGCCGTGCCCCGCCGTTTGAGCTCGACCGCCAGCCTGGCGCTCTGTTATCGGGTGGGATCGCGCCACGAACGCAGCGGCCTCACCGGGATCTCGCACGTCTTCGAGCACCTGATGTTCAAGGGCACGCCGCGTTTCCCGCAGGGTGCCTTCGACCGGATCCTGCAGGAGCAGGGGATGTCGTACAACGCCTTTACCTCCCGCGACTGCACCATCTTCTACGAGAGCATGGCGGCCGACCGCCTGGAGGTCGCGCTCGAGTTGGAAGCCGACCGGATGGAGAACCTGCTCCTGGTGGAGGAGGAGTTCCAGTCCGAGATGTCGGTCATCCGCGAGGAGCGGCGGCAGACGGTGGAGGATACGCCGATGGGCCTTCTGGTCGAGGGGGTCGAGGCGACGGTGTACCTGGCCCATCCCTACCACTGGCCGATCATTGGATGGATGGAGGACCTCGAGCGCCTGCGCCTGAGCGACGTCCAGGCCTACTACCGCGATCTCTACCGGCCCAACAACGCGGTGCTCGTCGTGGTGGGCGACTTCGATGAGCCCTCGATGCTCGCCGCGGTGGAACGCAGCTTTGGGCGCATTGCCCGCGGTCCGGATGTTCCCCCCCTGGTGGACGCGGAGCCTCTCCAGCGCGGGGAGCGGATGTTCACCGTCGAGAAGGAGGTCCAACTCCCCGCCCTCATGCTGGCCTGGCGGACGGGCGAGGCCCGCGGCCGCGAGGCGCGGGTGCTGAACGTCATCGAGTTCCTCCTGCTGCATGGACGTTCCAGCCGCCTCTTCCAGTCGATGATCTACCAGGAGCAGATCGCCACCGGGCTCGGCGGAGGGATGCAACTGCGGGCCGGGCCGTCCCTGTTCACCCTGCATGCCACGGCCAGGCCCGGCGTGCCGCTGAGCCGGGTGGGGGAGGCGTTCGATCGCGCGCTCGATGGCCTGGCCGAGCAGCCGGTCTCGGAGGAGGAGATGGCCAAGGTCCGCCGGGGGATGGAGTCGGACTACGTCTTCGGTCAGGAAGCGCACCTCGAGGTGGCCCTCAACCTCGGAGAAGACGAGTGCCGGGGAAGCTGGCGGGACTACCCGGCCTGGCTGGCGGACTGCCTGTCGGTCACTCCCGAGGAGGTGCAGGCGACGGTCCGCGCCGTCTTGACGCGTTCGCGACGGGTGACGGGGCGCCTGGTGCCCATCTCGGGCGATGGAAGGGAGCAGGCATGACGCCCGGCGCCTCCTTCCCTTCGACGTCCTGGACGCTGCCCAACGGCCTCAGTGTCATTGTGGCGGAGCGGCGTCATCTGCCGGTGGTCTCGATGAGTCTGCTCGTGCGCGCCGGCACCCGGCAGGAGGGAATGGGACAGGCCGGCCTGGCAAGCTTCGCCGCCAGCCTGCTGACGCGTGGAACGACCCTGCGCGACGCGCGGCGCCTGGCCGAGGACATCGACGGACTCGGAGCGCACTGCGGCGCGCACGCCGACAGCGACTACAGCGTGGTCAGCCTCTCGTGTCTCTCGCGCGACCAGGAGACGGGCGCCCGGATGCTGGCCGAGATCGCCACCAGCCCCGCGTTCCGGAACGAGGACGTGGAGAAGCGGCGTGACGACATCCTCTCCTTCCTGAAGCGCGAGGTGGACCTGCCGCACGTCCCGGTCCGCAATCGTTTCAACGCCCGTCTCTACGGGGCTCATCCCTACCACCATCCCCGCGAAGGCACGGTGGAGACGATCCGGTCCATGGACCGCGAGGGCCTGGATGCGTTCCATCGCCGGCAGTACCGGCCGGCCAACGCCTTCCTGGCCGTGGTCGGCGACTGCGATCCGGCTGGGTTCGATCGCATCGCCGCCGATGCCTTCGGGGCGTGGGAGCCCGTCGCGGTGCCGGAGACCGTGGTCCCTCCTCTGCCCGTGACGGCTACCCGCACCGTCGACGCGATCCAGAAGGACGGGATGACCCAGGCGACCATCCGGGCCGGCTGTCTTGGTATCGAGCGGCGATCCGAGGACTATGTGGCGGTGTCCCTGCTCAACTACATCCTGGGCGCCGGCGGCTTCGGCAGCCGCCTGATGAAGCGGCTGCGCGAACGCGAAGGGCTGACCTATGGGGTCTCCTCCATCTTCGCGCCGCGCCTGGATCGCGGCCCCTTCTATGTCACGTTGCAGACCGGGACCGAAACGATGAACCAGGCCCTGGCCGCGACGGTGGAGGAACTCTCCCTTCTACGGGAAGAGGGAGTCACGCCGGAAGAGCTGGACTGGGCTCGGAGGTTCTACACCGGCAATCTGCCCCTCTCGTTCGAGACCAACGACCAGATCGCCACCCGGGTGCTCGAGCGCGAGCTCTTCGGCCTGGAGGAGGAGTACTGGTTGCGTGATCTCGAGCGTATGGACCAGGTCACGCCGGCGGCCGTGCACGAGGCCGCGCGACGCTACCTGGATGTGGAGCGTCTGACCGTCGTCTGCCTGGCTGACTTCCGGGAAGCGCCGCTGGCGCGCGAGTTCACGCCGGCGCCGGCCTGAGGCAGCCGAGGCCGGCCGGGGCCGCGGCGTCCCCGGCGGCCACCGCCAGGATCGAGCCAAGGCTGAGCCGGTCTCCCGAGGCGAGATCCCGCCACTCCAGGATGCGCCAGGCTCCGTCGCGGCGGCCCAGCAGGATCTGCATGGTCCCTCCGGTCGCCTCCCAGCAGACCCAGGCGCACGGATCGTCCCCCTCGATCCAACTCGCCTGAATCCTTGGACTCCCGATCCACCGGAAGCTGTCCGGTCCGGTCCGGGCCAGCGCCGCCGGGAGAGCCGCCGCTACCCGGACTCGCGGCCAGATCGACGGCCAGCGCGCCCGCTCGGCCTCGAAGCGGCAAGGCACAAAGACCATCGCCGAATCGAGCATGGCCTGGAGAATCCCGGCCCGGCGCGACATGACCGCGGCCTCCAGGTTGTGGAGCGTGCCCTCGAGAGCTCCCGGCTCCTCGATCCGGTAGGGACGCACCCGCACTTCGGCGGAGCCGGAGAGGCCCCAGCGATCCACCGCGATGGCCGTGACGAGTTGTTCCTCGCGAGAGAGGAGTTCCAGCGGCAACGTCTGTCCCGGAATGGCCCGGAAGGCGGCGTCGCTGGTCCACCGGATGCGGTCGGGGGTCAACGGACCTTCTTCGGGGTCGATGGCCCGCGCAGACAGGGCCGCGGTGGGTGTCTGTTCCAGCCAGAAGGCTTCGGGCGAGGCATCCTCTTGGGAGCCAGGTCCGCTCGAACGCTCCCGTGCCGCCCGGGCCCCCTCTCCGTTCCGCACTGCCGGGCCGGATGACGCGGATTCCTCGATGCTGACGACGGGTGGGAGATCCGGGATCACCTGCACGACCGCCTCATCGCCGGCCACCGGGTCCTGGCCCTGATGGCCCGATGTCTCCCGGATCCCGATGGTCCGCCTCGCCTCTTCGTATCCCGCGTTCCACTCGATGGCCCACGGAGGTTCCGTCAAGGTGTCCAGGAGCGCGCCATCGACCAGGAACACCAGACCCGCGACACCGCCGCCGCGCACACCGGCCTCGATCCGGACGGAGCCCGCCACGGTATCTCCGTCGACCGGCTGCAAAAGCGCAACCGAAGCCGCGTCCGGCGCCACAACCGGCACCCCGCCGTCATCGCGGCCACAGCCGTCGAGCACCGTCGCGCACCACAGGAGAGCGGTGGCGGTGAGGCAGGGAAGGTAGCGGCCAGGACCCGCCCGGCGCATTCGCTGGGAGTTGGGGGACATGGGACCTCCGTGATCCTTGCCGCACGTCAACAGACTGCTCGGCTGCGTCGAGCGGGCGACATCGCCACACCGAAGCAGGCCGGCTGACCCGAGGCTGGTGGCGCGGCGGCCCCCGTCGGGGAAGTGTCGTCCTCACGGGAGTAGCGTGGGGCGGGCCACCGTCGAGCGCGTGGTGACTTCCAGGTTGAAGAGATTGGCCGGCGACTCGGGATTGATCTCCCACGCCCGGCGCAGGGCAGCTTCCTGCCATCCGCTGGGTCGTCCCAGCGCACCGAGCTGGCCAGACGGAAGCAGACGATCCGATCGGGGTGATGCCTGTCCGGCTATCCGAGAGTCCGTTCAACGTAGGCACGGACTTGCGCGTGCGTCTCCGCGGCACGCCAGACGGCGAGCGCCTCCGCATCGGCCTCGGCCTGTCTTCGCGAGAGTCGGTCGAGCGACTCGGTCAGCAGAAAGCGCTTGGTATGCCGGAAGATCTCCCGGGGAACGTCCGCGTACTGCGCCGCGCTCCGCAGCGCGCGGGGTTCCAACTCGCCGGCCGGCGCGATCTCCTCGAGGAAGCCCTTCTGGATCGCCTCCTCGGGGTGCAGCGTCGCACCCGAGTAGACGAGCTGGCGGAGGTGCTGCGCGGGCACCGCGAAGCGCACGATTTCGTGAGCGATGGCCGGGAAGGGAAGGCCGACCAGGAGTTCCGGCAGGCCGATCCGCCCGTTGCCCGTGGCCATGATCCGGTGGTCGCAGGCGAAGGCCAGAAGGCACCCCCCGGCGATCGCGTGACCATTGATGGCGGCGATGACCGGCAGATCCAGCGTGAAGAGCGTGTGCAGGAGAACGCTCAGGGAATCGAAGAGCCGGGCGGCGTACTCCGGACCGTCCTTCACGAAGCGCTTCAGATCGACGCCGGCCGAGAAGATCGAGCCCGCGCCTGTGAGAACGACCGCGCGAGGGAACTCGCTTGTGCGACGGCTCATGTTCCCGCGGCCCTCCGCGGGTAGTCCTTCCCTGCTGTCGCACGGGACGCCCCGCACCCTCTCGAGCTGAGCACGCAGCGCCTCCACCAGCTCCAGGTCGAGAGCATTCGCCCGGCCGTGCGCCAGGCGAAGGACCAACACGCCGTCCTGCTCGTCGCGGATGAGCATGGCTCAGGCCTGCCGCCGAGCGGGGCGCTGGCGGTGCAGAAGGCGCCAGGTCAGCAGGATGCCAAGAAGCAGGGCGATCACCGCGACGATCGGGACCAGGACGGCCAGGAGGGACACCAGCCCGGAGGTGAAGTCCTCGACGACCGAGAGCACCGGGTTGGCCGTACCGGCCGTGGTGGCGGTGGAGCCGACGCGCAGGTGCGCCTTGCCGGCATGGGTGCCGAAGGCGATGACGCCGTAGAAGACCGCCAGGGCCGCGGATACGGGAGCGGGGAGGTGCGCGATCAGCGACAGCCCGGCCAGGGCCCCCGCGGCCGGACGCACCACGACCCCCGCCGCGTCCAGCAGGTGATCGACCAGCGGAATCTTGTCGCCGGCGAACTCCAGGATCGCGGCGGCCGCCAGGGCGATCAACGCGATGTCGCTGCCGAGAAAGTCGAAGGAGGGGTTGAGCTGCACCCAGCCCAGGCGCGCCCCGAGCGAAAGCGCCAGGAGCGGCACGAATGCGCGCAGCCCGGCGGATGCGGCCAGAGCCAGACCCGCCAGCATGGCCAGGGCGATCTGCATGGCCTCGACTCTGCCACGGATTGGCCCTCGAGCCAACCCATGACTCGGACCATCCGCGAAACCGCCTCAGGTCCCGACCGTTCTCCGGGCTGACAGGGAGCTCCGGGGTGCCAGGGACATCAAGCGGCCTTCAGCCCGAACTCGTCCAAGTGCCGGTAGGGCGTCTCCCGGTCGATCGGCTTGATGAGGTATCCGTCGCACTGGTCGCGGAAGGTTTCCAGCACGGTGCGGCCGCTCTCGACCGCGGTCGTCATGAGGATGCGGGCGCCGAGGCCGGCGGCGATCCCGCGGGCCCGTTCCGAATCGCGGATCCGGCGCAGGACTTCATGTCCGTCCATCTTCGGCATCATGATGTCGAGGCAGATCAGCTGGTAGGGCGCCCCCTCGGCCACCGCGGACTCATAGGCCATCACCGCCTCCTGGCCATCCACCGCGACGTGGACCTCTCCGCGCGACGACAGCACCCGCTGCATCAGCAGGCGGCTGACGAAGTCGTCCTCGACCACGAGGATCTTCATCTCTCTCTCCCGTTTCATGGATGCCCGGTGGAACCCCACCCGCTGGTCCGGCGGGGTCGGCTCGTCCGGGTCCGGACTCTCGCCGGGGAGTCCGGACTCGCCGGGCGCCCCATGGATGGATTCGGCCAGGGTGAACCCAATCTCAAGGACGGATCGCCATCCCAGGCATCCCTCCGGGCGCGGTCTGTCCCGCGCGCTGGCGGGCAGCCCTTCGCCGCCATGCGGTTCTGGGAGCTGGACCCGCCGCGCCAGGTGGAGCCCCCGCAGGCGTTGACGTTGCACTTCTCACCGATCATGATTGAGAAGTCTGCAAGACCCTTCTCCCCGCTCAGACCGAATTGCCTGCGACCAACGACCGGGAGGTCCCGATGAGTTTCGCCAGAGCGGCCGTCCTCCCTTTCCTGCTGCTGGTTCCCGGCCTGGCCATGGGCGGGCACACCGCGCAGATCGACCTGGCAGACAGCTCCTGGCAACCATTGGATGAGTCGATGCCCGCGGTTGCCGACTCCGTGTACATCCAGGTCTGGGATCCCGACGTCACCGGGACGCTAGAGGTCGAGATCGGCAGCGACACCGAGCCGCAGGGCGAAGCGGCGATCCTCTCCGAGGCTCCCCAGGCGCCCGGCCTCTTCCGAGGCTCCATCCCGTTGCAGGCCCGACTTCATCTCTCCCGCATCGAAGATCCGGGCACACTGGATGTACGAACCGGCGATCTGGTGACCGCGCTCTATCGCGACCCCCAGGACGACAACGGCGACCCGCGAGTCGTGGCGGACTCCGCCCGCTTCACCGGGATCTGCGGCCCCGTCCAGGGTGTCTGGTCCAAGGAAAACAGCCCCTACCGTGTATGGTGCGACGCCCAGGTCCGCGCGGCGGACACCCTGACCATCGAGCCGGGTGTCGAGGTGCTCTTCGCCGAAGGCGCCTTTCTATGGGTCGACGGAACGCTGCGCGTGTGGGGGACGGAAAGCGAGCCGGTCCTGCTGCATGGCTGGCCTGGTGAGGAAGGCGGTGTTTCCCGACCATGGCCCGGTTTGTTGGTCGGGCTATCCGCCGGCCCCGCCGTGCTGTCCCATTGCCGGATCGAGCGGGCGGAAACCGGGATCCTCTCCGCCGGCAGCCGGCTGGATGTGTCCGGGTGTGAGGTCCGCTACTCGATCCGTGAGGGGATGCGGTTTGAGCACCAGCCCCCGCACCAGTACCAGATCCGGATCGAGGACTCGGTCATCGAGAGGAACAACCTCGGCCAGCTCGGAATGGGAGGCATCTCGTTCGAAACCCGCGGCGATGCGGCACCGGCGTCCGCTGAGGGGGACTCTTCCCTCTTGTGGATCCGTGGCTGCCGCATACGGGACAACATTTGCGATGGATTGTCTTTGGGTGGCGCGATGGCCCAGGTAACGGGTTGCCAGGTGACCGGGAACACCTGGAGCGGATTCTTCGGCAATCCCCTGGAAGGGAGTTCCATCCGGGGTTGCAGCATCTACGGCAACGGGACGTCGGACGTGGCCGCCGAGGGTGGCTGGGACCTTCCGGACAGTCTGGACTTTCGGGGTAACTGGTGGGGTGAGCAGACTACCCTGGAGATGGAAAGCAGTCCCTACCCGAGCGACATCAGCGCCATCTGGGACCGCATGGACAGCGCCTATTCTCCGTTGGTCGCCTACTCCGGGTGGCGGACCGGGCCCATCGAGGATTGCGTCCGCCAGGAGATGCTCGACGGCGGGCGCTGGGAGTGGGTCGCCATCGGGGTGGCGCCCGAGTCTGCGGAGGCCGAGTCGGTCTTCGCGAGCATCCGGGACCACCTCGAGATCGCCCTCGACGACGAGGGGCGGGCGTATATCCCCGAACTCCGGCAGGACGGGCTGAGCCCGGTAAGGACCGTTGACGGTTACGAGGTGTTTGTCTCGGGCGCGGACACGTTCAAGGTCGCTGGAACGTTGCCCGAACCCCTGACCGAGTGCGTCCCGGTGGAGGCCGGCCGGTGGAACTTGATCCCCTACCTGACCGATCATTGCCATCCGGAGTGTACGGCCGATGTTCCCGTCGCAATGGGGCCGATCGCCGGGCAGACCGACATCGTGGTGGACAACCATGGCCGGGCCTGGATCCCCTCGCTGGGGATCAACACCATCGGGCCATTGGACCCCCGGGAGGCCTATCGCATCTTCCTCTCGGGGGAAGAAGACCAGGAACTCTGCTACGCGCGCTGCACCGAGACGGTTCGGCAGCCCGGTCCGGCGCGAGAGGCACGTCCTCGCGTGGAGCCGCGACCGACCGGGCGGCCGCAGGTCATCGTCGTGACTTCGGCGGCGGCGGGGCTTCTCACCGCCGGTGATGAGGTTCATGTCTACGATGGCCCGACCCTCGCCGGGGCCGCGGTGGTGCAGGGTGAGCTTCCTCTGGCGATTACGGTCTGGGAAGGCGATCCGTCCCACGGCCTTCCCGGTTTCACCCCGGCCAATCCCATGTCCGCCCAGATCCTGGATCGCGAAACCGGCGCCTTCCACACGGTCGAGGTGGTCGATGTTCTCTTGGGCGAAGCGGCGGGCGAGCGTGCCGGCAGGCGCCCCGCTGAAGCGTCCTTCGCGGTGGAAGATGTGTGTCGCTTCGTCTTCTCTCCCTACGCCAGGGTACGCCTCGAAAGGGCCGCGGGTGTCGCTCCCGACGCGCTGAAGATCACGCGCCTGGCGCCCAACCCGCTGCGGGAAACGGTGGAGATCCGCTACCAGGTCCCCGGCCCCGGAGAGGCTCGGCTCGAGATCTACGACGTTTCCGGGCGCCTGGTCTGGGGAGAGCGCCGCCGGTTTGCGGCGGCCGGATCGCACACCGTCACATGGAATGGAGTTGACCAGAGCGCCCGGCCGGTCGCGAGCGGCGTGTACTTCGTGCGGTTGCGACGTGGGACGGATACGGAGTGCCGGAGGCTGATGGTTCTCCAATAGCGCGAGAGGCTCCGCCCGCCCCCACGCACGTGCGCCGCCCGGTGCGGCAGGGGACCCGGAGGGACAGAGCGCCGGCCGGCGAACAAAGGCGGCAGCGTGCCGCCGCCGGGCAAAACGAAGAGCGCCGACCCGTGAGGCCGGCGCTCTCCTGCTTCTTCTGGCTTCTTCCGCTGTTCTGCCGTTGCGGCCGAGGCCGACTCCGTCCAACGGCTGCTGCTACTGCTATTGCTGCTGGTGCTGCTGCTATTGCTGCTAGTGCTGCTGCTACTGCTACTGGTACTGCTACTTCTGGACGACCAGCTTCTGCGAGACCTCGGAGCCGTTGGCTCGTAGCCGCGCGAAGTAGACGCCGTTGGGCAGGTCGCTGACGTCGACGTCGACGTGCCCGATGATCGGGTACTCGAAGTTGTTGACCAGCGAGCGGACCTCGCGGCCCTGGAGATCGAAGAGGCCGAGGTTGACCTGCCCGGGCTCGCGGATGCCGTAGCGGATCGTGGTCTGGCTGGTGGCCGGAGTGCCGAAGATCCGCAGGGTCAGAGGCTGCACCGGCTTGCCCTGGAACTCATCGACCGCGGTGGGTGACAGCGTGCTGATGTCCACCTCCCAGAGACCGCGCCCGTGGGTGCCCGCGCGCAGCAACCGCGCCGTGTTGTGGATCCGCAGGTCCGCGACGACCACGTGCGGCAGGCCGGTGTTGAAGGGGAGCCAGTTGGCGCCCGCGTCGAAGGAGACGTAGACGCCCAGGTCGGTGCCGAGGAAGTACCAGTCCGGGTTCTGGGGATCCATCTCGATCGTGTTGCAGGGCTCGTTGGGCAGCCCCTCATCGATCGGGAACCAGGTCAGGCCCTGGTCGGTCGTCTTGTGGACCTGGTTGACGTTGCTCGAGTAGGTCTGGCAGGTGATGACAAAGGTGTTGGGATCCGTCGGATGGACGTGGACATCGCTGATGGTATTGGCGGTGACCAGGCCGCTGGTCCGGTTGATCCAGTTGGTGCCGTTGTCGGTGGTGAGCCAGACACGCGCTCCGCTCACGACCACCACGACCTCGGGGTGGGCGCGGCACTGGTGGATGGAACGGCCGCCGCCCAGACCGCTCGGATTGTTCATATAGGTCCAGAGGTTCATGGAGTTGGTGGTGCGGAAGATCCTGGTGTTGTGCGCCGTCCAGATGATGGCGGGGTCGTTGAAGTCCATGTGGGTCGGGGTCGACCAGGGCCCCTGCTCATTGATGCCGGAGTTCTTCGGGGCCATCGTCTGGCCGCCGTTGACGCTGCGGTAGTGGTTGCCGTAGTAGACCTCGCCATAGAGGGTGTCGGGCTTCGTGCGGTCGACCTCGCAGAAGAAGCCGTCCCCGCCCAGGATGTAGTCCCAGTTCAGGTTGTTGTTGTAAAGATAGGTGCCGTTGTCCTGGGTGCCGCCCAGGGCGCGCGTGGGCATGGAGTCGGAGTGGTTGATGGCGTAGAACTGCAAGGTGGTCAGGCCGGTGTTCTTGTCGACAAAGGTGTCGCCGCTGTTGGTGCTGCGCCAGACCCCGCCGTCGCTGCCCACCCAGAAGTGCGTCGGGTGGCTGGGAGACCAGGCCCCGGCATGGAAGTCGACGTGCACGTTGCCGGCGTGGGTGGTGAAGCTGGCGCCGCCATTGGTGGAGCGGTAGTAATAGACGCCGCCCGAGAAGACGCGGTTCGCGTTCTGCGGATCGACGTCGATGGTGAGGTCATACCAGCCCTGGCTGCCGTAGTGCGTTCCGGAGAAAACGTTCGTGAAGCTGGTGCCCCCGTTGGTCGACTTGTAGATGTTCATGGTGTCGTTGCCGCGATCGATCGCCCAATAGACGACCTCGGGGTTGGACGGGGAGAGGGCGAAGCGGTTGTTCTGCACGAGCTCGGTCGGGGTGCCGTCGGTGATGCGCGTCCAGGTGGCGCCGTCGTCGGTCGAGCGGTAGAAACCGAAGTCGGCCCACTGCCGGCTGCTGGCGTACATGATGGACGTGCTGCCCGGCTTCAGCTCGACATCGTGCCACTGGCCGATATCGTAGATCGCGGTGAAGGTGGCGCCGCCGTCGGTGGAACGCCAGAGGCCGTTGTCGGCCGCGACCATGAGGGTGCCGGTGGCCGGGTTGTACTCCAGCTCGTAGACGTCGCGCCCCGAGCTCATGGCGTAGGTGTAGCCGGTAGGCTCGAAGGTGACTCCGCCGTCGTGGGATACCAGGACGCCGACCCCGTGGATGGCGTCCACGTTGCCCCAACCCTCGCCGGTGCCGATCCAGATGCGGTCCGGATCAGCCGGATCGACCTCGATGGCGCCCACGGACAGGGTGGGAAGGTAGTCCCCCAGCGGTGTCCACGTGGAGCCGCCGTTGGTGGTCTTCCAGAAGCCGCTCGAGGCGAAGCCCGCCCAGGCGATCTCGGGATTGGTGGGGTGGACCTCGATGGCCAGGCAACGGCCGGCCACGTTGATCGGGCCCAGGCTGAACCAGGTTTCGCTACGGGATCCGTACTGCTGCTCGATGGCCTTCATCTGCTGGAAGACCTCCCAGCGGGCGCCGGGCGTCATGCTGCCGGTGGCCGGATCGAGCCGGGGCTCGGCGAACGTGCGGTAGCGCATGTAGGGCTTGAAGCCCGTGCCACGCGTAACCTCGCCGGGCGCGCCGGTGAACTGGGTGAACTTCGGATCCATCATCTCGAAGTATTCGCGGGTGCTGGACCAGGCGGCGGCCTGGCTCGACCCCGCCAGGAGGCCAACGGCCAGGAGGACAAGGCAGGCCGCCGCGGCCAGGGAAAGGGCGAAGGTTCTGAAAGATCTCATCTGCGGGATTGCTCCTTCTGATCGACACCGGAGCCCCGGTCTGTGGAGTCGAGGGAGGCCCTCCGACCTTGAACCTGGGGCCGGCGACCGATGGGCTGTACCAGGGGAAACGCGGCTCACGGATGACAGTATACCTGAAGAACTGCCTGCCGTGGGCGCCTTGACCGGGATGTTGAGGGTTTGTGTCTCGGTGGGCGTTCAGGAGACTGGCGCTGCGTGGAGAAACCCACTACTGTTTCGTACTTCACCACCCCGTTCGATTCCTAGGATGCCGGTTCGATGCCGGTGATTGCAGAGGAGTAAGGTCGCGTGGCGCCACCGTTCATTTTTACCATGCAGGGTGTGGGTAAGGTGCACCCACCCGACAAGGTCGTCTTGCGGGATATCTGGCTGTCGTTCTACTTCGGGGCCAAGATCGGGGTCCTCGGCTCCAACGGGGCCGGCAAGTCGAGCCTGCTGCGGATCATGGCGGGCGAGGACACCGAACATCTCGGAGAAGCCCGGCCGGCGCCGGGGATCTCCGTCGGCTACCTGGCCCAGGAGCCGGCGTTGGATCCCGACAAGACGGTCTGGGAGAACATCCAGGAAGGCGTCGCCGGCATCCGCGATCTGATCACGCGGTTCGAGGAGATCAGCCAGAAGCTCGGCGAGCCGATGGAGGCCGACGAGATGGACCGGCTGCTCACCGAGCAGGGCGAGATCCAGGAGCAGATCGAGCACGCCGATGGCTGGGACCTGGACCGCCGCATCGAGATCGCCATGGACGCCTTGCGCTGTCCCCCTCCGGAATCCCCGGTGACCTCCCTCTCCGGCGGGGAACGCCGCCGTGTGGCGCTCTGCCGCGTCCTCCTGCAGCAGCCCGATCTGCTCCTGCTGGACGAGCCGACCAACCACCTGGACGCGGAGTCGGTCGACTGGCTCGAACGCCATCTGCAGGAGTTCCCGGGGACCATCGTGGCGGTCACCCACGACCGGTACTTCCTGGACAACGTGGCCGGCTGGATCCTGGAGCTGGATCGCGGCCATGGCATCCCCTGGGAGGGGAACTACTCCTCGTGGCTGGAGCAGAAGCGCGAACGCCTGCGCACCGAGGAGAAGGCGGAATCCAAGCGCCAGCGGACCCTGGCCCGCGAGCTGGAGTGGGTGCGGATGAGCCCCCGGGCCCGCCAGGCCAAGAGCAAGGCGCGTCTGACCGCCTACGAGCAGCTCCTGGCGCAGGACATGGACAAGCGGCAGGAAACGGCCGAAATCGTCATCCCGCCCGGCCCACGCCTCGGTGAGGTGGTGGTGCGGGCGAAGAACCTCCGCAAGGTCTTCAGCGACCGGGTGATCTTCGAGGGGATGGACTTCAACCTTCCGCGCGGCGGCATCGTGGGCATCATCGGTCCCAACGGCGCCGGCAAGACCACCCTCTTCCGGATGATCATGGGACAGATGGAGCCCGACGGCGGGGAACTCGTGGTCGGGGAGACGGTCGTGCCCTCGTATGTGGACCAGTCCCGCGACTCCCTGGACCCTGACGTCACCATCTGGCAGGAGATCTCCGGCGGCGACGACCTGATCGCGGTCGGCAAACGGGAGGTCAACTCGCGCCACTACGTCGGCTCCTTCGGTTTCAAGGGAGCGGACCAGCAGAAGAAGGTCGGCGGCCTCTCGGGCGGAGAGCGCAACAGAGTCCACCTGGCCAAACTGCTGAAGTCCGGCGGGAACCTCCTGCTCCTGGACGAGCCCACCAACGATCTCGACGTCGACACCATGCGGGCCCTGGAGGACGCGCTCCTGGAGTTCGCCGGCTGCGCGGTCGTGATCAGCCACGATCGCTGGTTTTTGGACCGGGTGGCGACCCACATCCTCGCTTTCGAGGGGGATACGAGCGTCTTCTGGTTCGAGGGCAACTTCCAGGACTACGAGGCCGACCGGCACAAACGGCTCGGGTCGGCCGCCGATCGGCCGCACCGGATGAAGTACAAGAAACTCACCGGGTGAGCACAAAACAGAAGCGCCCCGGAGGGAATCCGGAGCGCTTCCTGCTGACAGAAGCGCCCCGGAGGGAGTCCGGAGCGCTTCGGGCTACCAGGCCCTATTCCACGGCCGGCTTGCGCACGGCGCGTGAAGGACGGGTGCTAGTTGCTGTACATGGACTTGATCTGGCCCCAGCTCGTCTCCTCGGTCGGGTTGACGCCGCCGGTGGTGGCGCAGACGTCGTCCACGGAGGTGTTGCCCTCGATCTGCGAACCGCCGGTCGGGGAGATCGAGAAACGGCTCAGGCCGTCCGTCGGACCGCCGTAAAAGTTGGTCGGACAGGGCGGGAAGGTCCCGTCGACCGTGACCGAAGACGAGTAGGAGATGTTGTTGTTGCTGTCGTACATCGTGAAGTCGGCGGCAACGAACGCCATGATGCCGATCTCGAAGTTCGTGACCGTGGCGCCGAAGCCGGCGTCGAACTCAACGTCGGCGCTCTGGAAGTTGTTATCGCCGTCGCAGATCCAGATGCCGCAAGGGTTGTTCCCGCGATTGTTCTCGTCGGAGCCGCCGGAGCAGACATAGTAGTTGCGCATGTCGGAGTTCTGCGCCAGCCAACGATCGCGCCAATCGCCGAGCGGATCAGGGAAGTCCTCGCAGAGCACCTGGGCCGCGGCATTGCCGGCAAAAAGAACCAGAGCAGCCAGTAACAAAAGTTTCTTCATTCGGGATCCTCCTCACAAGCAGGCTCGATGGATACAGGGACGCGGAGACGCCCCATACTTGCTCAATGATTCTATCACCGGCCGGCCGCCGGAGCAACCCCCCAAGTGAGGCTGAAGGCTGGGTGTAGTTCGTTAACGCAACGTATGTGTTCACCTTCGGTGGCGACTGCATGGCTCAAGATTGTTCCATTCGCTGGCGAAGCGCGGCGATGAAGGACGGGGTGGTGCCGCAGCACCCGCCGACAGCCACGATCCGAAGGAGTCTGGTTGGTGCGAGACTGAAGATCTCGGCAAGGTCCCGTCCGAAATCGCCGGGATCCTGGGTACAGGCCACCCCTCCCCTGCGATCCGGATCCTGGCCATTGGTCAGCCCTCCCGGTCGGCGCTCGGGGTGTCCGGCGCTCGGTTGCGCTACGAACAACAGCGGCACGATGGCTTTGTCGCTCGTGTCTGCGGGCGCGTCGAGGTGGTCGCGCGGAACTTCCAGAAGGCCGAGGAGGTCCCTCAGGTCGCTGCTCACCGGGCTGCAGTTGACCCCGACCGCCGTGGCTCCCTCTTCGGCCAGGCGAGAAAGGGCCGCTCCGGCGGAATAGCCGTCGATCGAGGCAAAGCCGTGCCGCGGCCCGAGAGCCAGCGAGCACAGGACCGGGATGGACGGCGAAACCTCGCGGACTGCCGCGAGCGCGAGGCTCGCCTCCCGCAAGTCCAGCATCGTCTCGATGTGGAGGCCGTCGACGCCCTCGGCCAGCAAGGCCTCGGCCTGGAGGCGGAACGATGTCTTCCACTCTTGCACCTCGCGGGGTCCCGCGGAGTGGAAGGCCTCTCCCGTGGGACCGATGTCCCCGAGGACGTAGGAGGGCGCGGCGGCGCGAGCCAGGCGGACCGCCGTACGGTTCAGATCTCTCACGCGCTCGGCGAGTCCGAACCGGGCGAGACGGACCGGGTTGGCCCCGAAGGTATTCGTGTGGATCGCCTCGGAGCCCGCCTCCACATAGGCTCGGTGCGTCTCGATGACGGCCGCGGGATTCTCCAGGGTCCATCGCTCCGGCGGGGCGCCTTCCTCCAGCCCGGCGGCCAGCAGCATGGTTCCAAGGGCGCCATCGAGCAGAAGCGGGCGAGCCGCCCGCAGGCGCTCGTCCAGTTCCAGCCTCGAGGGGGCGGGCTCTAGCGCCACTTCCGGAGCAGCTCGCGCTCCCGCTCCCGGGTCAGGCCCGCGCGCCAGGAGTGTGGTTGGGGGCGGGAGCGGGCCCAGGAGAGAGTGTCGCGCACGGTCTCCTCGAGCGGGCGGAAGCGCAACCCGGCGGCCAGGGCGCGAACGATGGAGACCGAATCGAACCCGATGGAGTCCGGCTCCGAGGGTACCCAGAGCGGGACTTCCGACCAGGGGGCCACGCCTTCCGCGGCCAGAAACCCGGGCGTCACCCACGTGAAGGTCGCATCGCTTCCGCCGGCGCGCCGGCAGGTTTCGAAGAGCTCACCCAAGGTCAGGACGTCGCGCGGCCCGGTCGCGTTGTAGACACCGCCACGGCCGGCCTCGGCCATGTCCAGGATCCACGAGGCCAGGTCGCGAGCGTCGATGATCTGCGTGGCGCGCGCCGGGCTCTCCGGGGCGAGGACCTCGCCCCCCTCCGCGATCCGTACCGGCCAATAGGTGAAACGGTCCGTGGGATCCTGCGGGCCCACGATCAGCCCCGGACGGACGATCAGCGCCCCTTCCGCCCAGGTCTCCTGTACGCGACGCTCGCAGGCCGCCTTGAGGGGGCCATAGGTCTCCCCGTCCACCTTCTCCACGCTTGGATCCGCGAGCTGACCGGTCGGGTCATCCTCGGCGACCCCGTGATGGCGGAAGTCCGCATAGGCCGAGATGCTCGATAGGAAGACGTAGACGGGCGCGGCGCCGGAGAGAAGCCGGGCGGACTGGTCCACCACGCGCGGCACATAGCCGCACGTGTCGATGACGGCGTCGAAGCTCCGCCCCCGGAGAGGGGCCAGACCTCCGTCGCGATCGCCGATGATCCGCTCGACTTCAGGGAAGAGCTCCGGATTGTGCCGGCCGCGATGGAAGAGGGTGATCGTGTGGCCGCGGTTCAAGGCGTCGGCGACGATGTGTCGTCCGAGGAAGATCGTGCCGCCGATGATGAGTGTGTGCATGGGCCCATTCTACCGCACAGACCCAGGCTACCCGAGGTGGCAAAGAGAGGGGAGGCACCACGGTCTCGAGCAGCCGGAGCCTCCCCTCCCTGTCCGACCGGTCCTGGCGCGGCCCCGCCAGGTCATGCTCAAGCAGCGGATCGCCACCTGCCGCCGTTTCCCCACGGATGGCGCCGCTCGCGGTGCTGACTTGGGATGGCGGCTCGCGCCGGGGGTGCTATCATGACCCGGTTGTTCCCCGGCCGCGGCAAGAGCGCCGTTGCGGAAAGAACGGGAAGCGGTCCCCAGAGGCGGATTGGCGGCGATGGCCGGCCCGCGGGAACCGCTGAGGACTGCGGTGAAGGAGGCATGGATGAGCCCGGAGAAGTCGCGTTCCGCGAAAGACCAACGACGCTCCCGCGGCGGTGCCGCGCGACGCGCTGAAGGTGTGTCGTCGGGTCCGGCGCAGAGATTGGTGGCCGTCCGCGACCTGATGCGGCGGGATGGGATCACAGCGCTGTTGGTGCCCACCACCGATCCCCACCAGAGCGAGTACGTCCCGCAGTGCTGGACGCGACGGGCGTGGCTCAGCGGGTTCACCGGTTCGGCGGGCGAGCTGCTGGTGACCGCTGATGACGCCGCCCTTTGGACCGACGGTCGCTACTGGATCCAGGCCGCCCGCGAACTCCGCGGCAGTGGGATCCGGTTGATGAAGTCGGGGATCTCCGGGGTGCCGACCCTGCACCAGCGCCTTGCCGCCATCCTCGAGCCCGGCCAGGTCGTGGCGGTCGATGCCCGGACGATCTCCGTGAGAGCCGCCGCGGAACTGGAGCGGGCGATCCGCCCTTCCGGCGCGCGCGTGTCGTTCCTGCGGGAGAACCTGGTTGACGAGATCTGGACCGACCGGCCCGAGCCGCCGCTGGAGCCGGTGCAGATCCTGCCACCGAAGTTCTCCGGCGAGACCACCGCTTCCAAGCTGCGGCGGGTGCGCAAGGAGATGGCCTCCCGTCGGGCCGACGCCCTCCTGGTGAGCGCGCTCGACGCGGTCGCCTGGCTGTTCAACATCCGCGGCCGCGACACGGCGTACAACCCGATCACGATCGCCTACGGACTCGTCACCTCCGGCCAGGCCAGCCTCTTCATCGACGCCCGGAAGCTGCCCGACGGCGTCCGGCAGCGCCTGGGTTCCCAGATCACGATCCGGCCTTATGAAGACCTCGAGGCCGCTCTCCGCGAGCTGGCCGCCGAGCGGCGGCGGGTCTGGGCCGAGGAGGCAGGCACCAGCCGTTGGGCGGCGGACCTCCTGAAGGACTGCCCGCTCGTCACCGAGCCGAGCCCGATCCACCTCATGAAGGCCCGCAAGAACGCGACCGAGATCGCCGGCATGAAGGCGGCGCACGTGCGCGACGGCGTGGCCATGGTGCGCTTCCTCCGGTGGCTCTCCGAGGCCGTCGGACGGGAAGAGCTCACCGAATCCGACGTCGCCCGGCAGCTCGAAGCGTTGCGGGCCGAAGGGGAGCACTTCCAGGGGCTGAGCTTCGACACCATCTCGGCCTACGGAGAGCACGCTGCCCTTCCTCACTACCGGACGATTCCGGAAACCGACGTTCCCCTCAAGCTCGAGGGGATGTACCTGGTGGACTCGGGAGCGCAGTACCTCGATGGCACGACCGACATCACCCGCACCGTGCTGCTCGGCCGCCGCGCCCCCGCGCGCTACCGCGAAGAGTTCACCCGCGTGCTCAAGGGGCACATCGCGATGGCGACCGCGCGCTTCCCCACCGGCGTCAAGGGCTATCGCCTGGACGTCCTGGCGCGGGTCCCGCTCTGGGAGGCCGGGCTGGACTACAACCATGGGACGGGCCACGGGATCGGACACTTCCTCTGCGTGCACGAGGGCCCGCAGTCGATCTCCTCCCGCGAAGGGGGAGAGGCGCTCGAGCCGGGCAACATCCTCTCCAACGAGCCGGGCCACTATGTCGAGGGCTCACACGGGATCCGCACGGAGAACCTGATCCTGGTGGTCGAGGCCGATGGACCGGCGGCGGACGGCCGCCGTTTCCTGACCTTCGAGACCATCACGCTGTGCCCGATCGACACCCGCCTCATGGAGCCGAAGCTGCTGACCGAGCCGGAACGGCACTGGCTGAACGACTACCACCGGCGCGTCCTCAAGACGCTCGGCCCGCTCCTGGCGGGGCCGGATCTGGCGTGGTTGCGGCAAGCCTGCGCGGCGATCTGAGGGCGAAGGCGGATCCACGAGAGGAAGGCTGCGATGGACATCATGGAGGCGATCCTCTCCCGGCGCAGCGTGCGGGAGTACACCTCGGAGCCGGTCGGCGAGGCGGAGATCGATCAGCTCCTGCGGGCGGCGATGAACGCCCCCTCGGCCGGCAAGGAACGGCCCTGGCACTTCGTGGTCATTCGCAGCCGCGCCACCCTCGAGGAGATCGCGCGTTTCCACCCCTACGCGCAGATGCTGCACGCCGCTCCGGCGGGCGTCCTGGTCTGCGCCGATACCACGCTGGAGCGGCAGCCGGGCTTCTGGGTCCAGGACTGCGCGGCCGCGGCCCAGAACATCATGCTGGCGGCGGTGGCGCAGGGACTGGGCGCGGTCTGGGTGGGGATGCACCCGGTGGCCGACCGCGTCCAATCGATGCGCGAGTTGCTCAACCTTCCCGAACCGGTGATCCCCCTCGCGCTGGTGGCGGTTGGACACCCCGCGCGCGAGACGCCGCGGCAGGATCACTACGACACCTCGCGCATCCACCGGGAACGGTGGTGACGCCCTCCGGGGCGCGATCGGCGGCTGAGCTGTCATGAAGGTCCTCGGCCTCTCGTCGTGGAGCAGCTTCTGGTCGATGGGGACCAACAAGGGAGCCAACAGCTTCTTTCTCGCGCCCCACGCTTACGCCCGCCTCGGCCACGAGATCCACGTCTCCATGCCGCACGAGAAGGGATTGCCCTTCCACGAGGTCGATGAGGGGATCCACATCCACCGCTTCCGTTGCGCCCGGGTCGACAGCAACCCGGCGCGGCCGGTCCCGATCCGCTTGGCCTCGCGCGTGCTCCGCTACGTGAACTACATCGTCGTGGGGACGTGGGCCGCGCTGCGGCTGGGGCGGGAGATCAAGCCGGATCTCGTGATCGGCTACGGCGTGCAGGCGGCGGCCGCGGCCTCGCTGACGGCGCGCTTTCTGGGGCGGCCGAACGTGACCCGCCTCTTCGGCCTGCAGCTCAACCACTACCTCAACAGCCGCTGGAAGCTGCCGGCCGCCTTCATGGAGATCTTCGGGCTGAAGGCGCGGGCGCGCTACCTGATCATCCACGATGACGGCTCCCAGGGGGACAAGCTGGCCAGGCGCATGGGGGTGCCCCCGGAGCGGATCTGCTTCTGGCGCGACGGCTATGATCCCGCGATCTGTGCCGCCAGTTCCGAGGTCGCGCGCATCCGGGGCGAACTGGCCATCCCGGCGGACCATGTCATCCTCTTTTGCGTCGGACGTCTGGGAGAGGACAAGAAGATGGGGCGCCTCATCGAAGTCCTCCCCGGGATCCTGGCGCAGGAACCGTCGGTCACGCTTCTGTTGGTGGGCGACGGGCCGGATCGGCCCCTGATCGAGCGGGCGATCGAGGAGCGGGGAGTGCGGGACCACGTGCGTCTGCCCGGGGGCGTCACGCGGGACCGGCTGGCGCCGTACTTCCAACTCGGCGACATCTTCGTGGGAGTCTCCGACCGGACCAACGCCAACCTGCCGTCGGTCGAGGCCATGAGCTGCGGCAAGCCGCTCGTCGTGCTGGACGTGGGGGGAACGAACACGCTGGTCGAGCGTGGGGTCACGGGTCTGCTGGTCGATCCGGCCCGCTGGCGGGAGGACCTGCCGGCCGCGCTTCTGGCCCTCGTCCGCGATCCGGCCCGCCGCCGCGCCCTGGGGGAGGCGGCGCGGGAAAAGGTGCTCGGTCAGTTTCCCACGATCGAGGGACGTCAGGAGATGGAGGTCTCCATCGGCCTGCGCGCGGTTCGCGAGTTCCAATCGGAACAGGCGGCGGGCCGCCGTCAGACGGCCTGAGGCAAGGTCCACGATTTGGGCATCCTGCGCCAGAGCGCCGCCACCCTCTTCAGCCGGGGCCTCATCATGCTGATCAACATCCCGATCAGCATGATCATCGCGCGCACCCTGGGGGCGGAAGGCCAGGGGATCTACATCTCGGCGATCACCTTCCCGGGGCTCTTCGCGGGGATCGGCCTGCTTGGTTTTGACGCCGCCCACCTCTTCTTCCTGGCCCGCGACCGGCGCTGCCTCGCCAACGTGGCCGCCAATTCGCTGCTCGTCTTCGCCGTCCTGCTGTTGCTGCTGCCGCCGATCTATGCCGCGCTGCTGCGGCCGATGCTGGGGGAGGAGTACGCTGCGCTGCGTCCGTACCTGCTGCTTTCGACCTCCATCGTGCCGCTCATGGTTTCCCGCCATCTCTTCCTGGCGCTGTTCCTGGGCCTGGGGAAGGTGGAGGCGTACAACTTCTGGCTGGTCGCCACGCAAGTGGCGCTTCTGGCCCTGGTGGCAGCCGGGCTCTACGTGGCCAAGGCGGCGACGGGGTTCGCCGTTGCCGCCTATGCCGCGAGCCTGTTTCTTTTCGCGGTGCCCTCGCTTGTCTGGGTGCGGCGGGAGATGCGGCGCAGCGGGGAGACCCGCCTGCGCCTCGACCTGGACCTGCTGCGGCGGAGCTTCGTCTATGGCCTCAAAGGTCACCCCGGCACGATCCTCACGCAGTTCACCTTCCGCTTCGACATGGTTCTGATCTTCCGTTGGCTGGGGGCCGCGGCGCAGGGCTACTACAGCATCGCCGTGCTCCTGGCGGAGAAACTGACCCACCTCACCACCAGCGTGCAGTTCGTGCTCTTTCCCAAGATCTCCGCCGCCCGGCGCGAGGACGCCGACCGCGTCACCCCGATCGTCTGCCGGCAGACGCTCTTCTGGATGGCCCTGGGAGGACTGGCCCTCTTCGCGCTGGGCCGGTGGTTCCTCCTGCTGTTCTACACCGAGGACTATCTCCCGGCGCTGCGCTCCTTCCGCATCCTCCTGCCGGGCATCGTGGTCCTGACGGTCGCCAACCTGCTCTGGAGCGATCTCTCGGGGCGGGACCGGCGCGGGCTCTGCACGATCGCCATGTCGATCTCCTTCGTCGTCAACCTGGCCCTGAATTTCCTCTGGATCCCCCGCTTCGGTATTGAGGGCGCCGCGGCTTCGTCGGTGGTGGCCTATGCGGTGCAGAGCGGCGTCATGTCGGTCTTCTTCTGGCGCCTCACCGGCATCCCGCCGTGGGACCTGGTGATCCCGCGGCCGGGCGACTTCGTCCTTTACCGTGATGCGGGGGTCAAGCTCAAGGCGAAGCTGTCACGGAGAGCAACCGAAACCCCCTAGACCTGAAGAACAGGCCGGCGTGAGCAGGGGACGATCGTTCAGGAACGGATGGACTCGTGCCGGCCTGTGCTAGGATCCCCGGTTCGCAGTCCCCCCCGAGGATGGTGGGGCTGGTGTCCGCGGTCCCCACGTCCAGGAGAGCATGGCATGCCAACGAGCACGATCGATCTCTATCGCGTAGTTCGCGCGCCGGCCGCGAAGATCTTCCGCGCCTTCACTGATGCATCGGCGATGTGCAAGTGGCTTCCGCCGCACGGCTTCACCGGAACCGTGCACGAGCTGGACCCCCGCGAGGGCGGAAGCTACCGGATGTCCTTCACCAACCTCGCTACCGGACAAAGCCATTCCTTTGGCGGCCGGTACCTCGAACTCAAGCCGAACGAGCTGATCCGCTACACCGACAAGTTCGAAGACCCGAGTCTGCCGGGAGAGATGCAGACCACTGTGACACTGCGGCCGGTCACGGGCGGCACCGAGCTGAGGATCCGGCAGGAGGGAGTTCCCGAGGTCATCCCGGCCGAGATGTGCCACCTGGGCTGGCAAGAATCGCTCTATCTGCTCGCCCTCCTCGTGGAGCCGGAGATTCCGAGCGGGGCCTGAGGGAGGAGGCCGGCGGCACGGATACACGGCGGTGCCACGGGATCCCCATGCCCGATCTTGAGATCACCCAACTGCTCCACGCCGCCTCCGGCGGGGAGCCGCTGCCGCGTCCGGCGGTTGACCGGATCTTCGCCGCTGCCTACCGCGAACTCCGCGCTTCCGCGGGGCGGGCCATGCGACGGGAGCGGTCCGACCACACGCTGCAGCCGACCGAACTGATCAATGAGGTCTACCTGCGGCTGGCCGGCGAGACTCCGGAGCGATGGCAGGATCGGGCCCACTTCTTCGGCATCGCCTCCCGGGCCATGCGCCAGGTGCTGGTCGATCACGCCCGGCGCCGCTGCGCCCAGAAGCGAGGCGCCGGCCGGGTGGCGATTTCGCTGGAAGATGCCGGCATCGGCGCCGGGGATGCCGGGATCGACCTGGTCGACCTGGAACGATCGCTCCAACGGCTCGCGCGACTCCACCCCCGCATGGCGCGAGTCGTCGAACTCCGTGTCTTCGGCGGCCTGTCGGGGGAAGAGATCAGCCTCGTGGCCGGCGTGTCGCGCAAGACGGTGGTCGATGACTGGCGGGTCGCCGTTCTCTGGTTGCGGGACGAGCTTTCGGGACGACCGCACCGCGCCGGCGAGCGGAAGCGCTCCCCGGTCCAGGCGGAACGCGGGAGGGCTGAGGCGCCATGAGGCCGGTTGACACACCATGAGGCCGGCTGAGTTCGAGACGCTCCGCTCGCTGCTGATCCAGGCGCTGGAGCTTGCGCAAGGGGAACGGGAGGGCTTCGTCCGCGCGTGGCCCGGAGACGAGCGGACCCGGTCGAAGGCCCTGCGCCTGCTCGCGCAGGATCGCCCGCCCCGTGAAGTCGCGCACGACAGCGCCGTCGATGACCTCCCGCCAATTCCCCTCGTCGGGCCTGAGATCACACGGCCGGCGAACTCGCTGACTGCGTCCCTGGGGGAGGATGACGCGGCGTACCTCGTCTTCGATGGTGTTCGGCAATGGGGGAGGTTCCCGCCGCCGACTCCGGAACAGCTCGGACGCCACCGGGTGCTGGGACTGCTGGGCGAAGGAGGCATGGGTTCGGTCTTCCTCGCCCTGGACCAGGAACTGGATCGCCGGATCGCGATCAAGGTGCTACCGCGGGCGGCTACCCCCTCTTCGGTGGTGCGGCTGCGCCGCGAGGCGCGATTGCTGGCCCGGATCAACCACCCCAACATCGCGACGATCTATGCGATCGAGCGGGACACGACGCCGGATGCGCTCGCCAACGATGGATCCCCCGAAGACGGTGCGCCGCCGGTCGATCGAGAGCACGTCCGGTGGCGCGTCTCCCCCGCGGTCCGCCCGCAGACGATAGGCGACGAGGCGGGCCGCATCCTCCTCATCCTTGAGTATGTTCCCGGGCAGACGCTGGCCGATCTGTTGGCGGGCGGACGACCGTGCCCTCTCGACCAGGTTCTCTCCATCGCTCGCCAGCTCGCCGGCGCGTTGGAGGCAGCCCATGCGTGCGACGTCATCCATCGCGACCTCAAACCAGCCAACGTCATGCTTACACCCGCCGGGATCGTCAAGGTGTTGGACTTCGGCATCGCCACGCTGGCCGCCGCCTCGAGCGTGTCCCCGTCTGACCTGCTCGAATCCGGGGGCGACCATGCGGACCGCCGCGGCGGCGCCGGCCCGGGTCCGGCGATCGCGACCGGTCCGGCGATCGCGACCGGTCCGGTGGGCACGCCCGGGTACATGAGCCCGGAGCAGATTCGCGGCGAGCCGGGCGATCCCCGGTCCGATCTCTGGTCCTTCGGCTGCATCCTGCACGAGCTGCTGACGGGGCGGCCGGCGCACGCCGGTTCGAAGACCGCGCGCCTTCGCTCCACCCTGCGCGGCACCCCGCGGGCGTGGTCCTGGCCACGAGGGACTCCCGAAGCTCTGCGGGATCTGATCCGGCGGGCGTTGGCTCCAGAGGTCGCGTCGCGCATCGCCTCCGCGGCGGAGGCGCGCCGGATCATCGACCGGCTGGTCGCGCCACGCCCGCGTCCCGATCCGGACATGCGCGCGAAGGCGCGTCGCCCTCGCGGCGCCGGGCTACTCTCGATCGCGCCGGACGCGCCGGGTGCGCCGGATTCGCTGGACACGCGGGGCGCACCGGACACACCGGGTGCACGAGATGGGCCGGATGCGCCGGTCGCTCCGGGATCGCCGCGCAAGCCAAGGTCGAACCGGCGCGCCACGACGGAGGAGATCACGTTGCCTCAACCGGCGAGTCGCTTCGTCGGCCGCCGGCGAGAATTGGAGGAGATCGCTGACTCCTTGGATCGCCATCGACTCATCTCGCTGGTCGGCCTGGGCGGAAGCGGCAAGACACGCCTCGCCCTGGAGGCGGCGGCACGGTACCGGGCGCGACATCCGGGCCGCATCTGGTTCGTCGATCTGAGCGCGACCCGCGACCCGCACCTCGTTGCCGGCAAGGTCGCGGCGGCCCTGGGGCGCGAGGGCGCCGGGGATCCCCGCGAGGCGATCGCTCAGACCGTTGGGCCGACGCGCGCTCTCCTGATCCTGGACAACTGCGAGCAGGTGGTGGAGGCTGGCGCGCAACTCGGGGCGGAACTGCGCGACCGGTGCCCACAACTCCGGATCGTGGCCACTTCACGCATCCCGCTTGGAACGGAGGATGCCGTCTTGCGGGTGCCTCCGCTGCCGGTGGAGCCGGAGGGGACCCGCTCCGCGGATCCGCCCATCGATCCTCCACCGGCGGAACCCGAGGGATCTGGCTCCGTGGATCCGCCGCCGGAAGACGCGGTGACGTTGTTCCTCGACCGCGCCGCCGAGTCCAGGGAGTTGGACCGGATCGCCGGCGCGACGCCGGATTCTGCGAGCCCCTTGATGGAGCAAGTGGAAGCCGACACGCGCTCGGCGGCGCGGGCGATCTGCCGCCGCCTGGACGGCCTGCCGTTGGCCATTGAACTCGCGGCCAGTTGGGCGGGCATGCTTTCCTTCGCGGAGATCCTGGAGCGGCTGGACCACCGCACCCGTCTTCTGGCGGCCGGCACCACGCCCGGACCGGCCCCGGGCGCACCGTCGTTGGCGCAGCGACACCGCGCTCTTCGCACGGTTCTGGATGAAACCTACGAGTCGCTGTCGATCGAGGAGCAGGCTCTCTTCCGGAGGCTCGCGGTCTTCCCCGCCGGTTGCACGCTGGCTGCGCTGGAGGCCGTCTGTCTGGACGACGACGGCGCGAGCTGGCAGGGGCTGGACCTGGTGCGCTCGCTCATGGCGCGGTCGCTTCTCGAACGCCGGGCGTCACGCGGTTGGGAGGGAAGCTCCCGGTACCTGATGCTGGAGGTCGTGCGCGAATACGCGGAGGAGCGGCTGCGCGACGCCCCCCTGGAGGAGAGGCACGGGCTGCTGCGCCGGCAGTTCCGCTGGTATCTCGACGCCTTCTCCCGGCACGACCCGCACGCGGGAGAGCAGAAAGTATGGGCGACGCGGTTCCTGGAGGAGGAGGAGAACCTCCGCTCTCTCAGCGTCGCTGTGGAAGAAGGGGATGACCGGCCGGGAAGGGAAGGGGTCATGCCCGAGGTCATGTCCGAGGTCATTCCCGAGGTCATGCCCGAGGTCATGCCCGAGGAGAGGGCGGCGTTGGCCCTCTCTCTCTGCCACTTCTGGATCCAACTCGGGCGCTGGCGCGAAGGGCGAGAACGCTGCGTCGGGGCCCTGGCGAAGCTCGATCGCTCCGGCTCCGCCGACACGGCGGTCTCCATTCGCCTCGGCTTGCGGGCCGCCTCCCTTTCCCGCCTGAAGGGCGAGATGGAAGAAGCTCGCCGCTTCGCCGAGGAAGCGCTGCAGCGCGCGCTCCGCCTGGCAGACCGGCGTCTGGTGGCGTCGTGCCGCAGCGAACTGGGGATCGTCCTGGTCTTCTCCGGGGCTGCGGCTCAGGCCCGCGTCCTGCTTGACGAATGCCTCGCCGAGATCGATGAGTCCTCCGATCCCCACCTCTATGCCGCCGCGCGCTTCCATCGGGGAGCGGCCTGCATGGTCACCGAACAGATCGCCGAGGCGATTGTGGACGTCCGCGAAAGCCTGCGCGTTCGTCGCGCGCTCGCCGACCGTCCGGGGATCGCCACCTGCCTGAATGCTCTCGGCCGTTGCCTGCTGAACGCGGGCCAGCTTGCCGAGGCGCGCCTCTGCCTGGAGGAAAGCCTCGCCCTCAAACGCTCCATGGAGGATCGTTCCGGAACCATCGCCGTCTTGTTCAACCTGTGGGGGATCCTGACCAATCCTTACGATGGATCGCCCGAACGTCGCGCCGACCTGGCGGTCGCGCGAGCCCATGTGGAGGAGGCGCTGGACTGGACGCGGCGCCACGGAGACCGCCCCAACGAAGCGCGTGCCCTGGTGCATCTGGCCGCCACCGCCCTCCTGGAAGGGGAGCCCGAGGCGGCGCGCGAGGCAGCGGAGGCGAGCCTGGCCGTACCTTCCCGGGCGCGCACGATGGATGGATCGGCTTTCCTCGTCCTCGGCCACGCGGCCCTGCTGGGCCACGACCTGGTGGAAGCGCGCCGGCAGGCGGAGCAAGCCTTGGATGCCGCGCTTCGAGGGGGCTTCCGCAACCTGGAGGCCGAGGTCCTGGAACTCGCCGCGGAGATCGAGGCGCACGGGCTCACCGGGTCCGGCGGGGATGCGCGAGGCGAGAACGCGGCGAACGCGGCCGGCCATGCGATCGCCTTGGTGGCCCTGGCCGGACGTCTGCGCGAGCAGGTCGGCTTGCGAGCCACTCCGTGGAATGACGCCCGCCTGGCCCGTCTGCGGGAACGCTGTCGCGCGATCCTTGGGCCTGGGGATTACGAAGAATCCTGGCGCAGAGGAACAGACGGCGACTCGCGGTTGCTGTTCCACCTCTGACGCGCCGGACGCGGCCTGGCTGAGAATGCTGGGCGCGCGCGATTTTGGGTTACACATCTCCGCCCTTCTTACGCATGAACGCGCGATGACCCCCGGAGAGTTCGCGGAACCCCGCCGGCAGCCGGCCCCGACACCCCGATCGTCGGAGCGGCCGGCCGTCAGAGCGACGACGGCGCTTCCGTTCCTCTCGGGCGAGATCTCATCGAGGAGAGCCTTGACCCATGTACCCAACAGACCTGCTGAAGGCATGGTGGCGCCGGCGTTCCCGCGTCACGCTGGATGTGACCAGGGCCGTGACGGCGGAAACGCCCGGCCACGCCCCCAACGAGCCGGCGGCCGGCCCCGCCTGCATCGCCGTAGCCGTCGCGATCCTCACCTTCGCCATGATGGCTGTGCCGGCCGTGGCGGCGGCCATCCCCGTGACGCCGAGCCCCGGAGCTTCCTCCGCGGAGTTGCCGGTTTCCTTCCTCCATCCCGGCCTCCGGGCGCTGGAGAGGATCGATGGCGAGACGATGCCCTATGTCGACGTCGCCGCGCTCGAGGCCGAAGACGTCGCGTCCTCGGTGCCGCGCTCGCGATTCCCCATTACGGTGGATCTCTCACCGTCCAACAGCGGCACCTGGGAGAGGATTCCCACGGGGGGAATGGTGTGGCGGCTGCGCCTGGAGTCGGCCGGGGCCCGTTACCTGACGGTTGGCTTCGATGTCTTTGATATCCCGGAAGGCGCCGTCGTGCATCTGTACAACCCGTCGAAGTCCGCGCTTCTCGGCGGGTTCGTGGCCGGCGACCAGAAAGCCAATGGCCAGCTCTGGAGCACCTCGATCCGAGGGGACGTCGCCATTGTCGAGCTGTATTGGCCGGATGTTCTGCAAGGGCAGGAACCCGCTCTCCACATCGGCACTGTCTCTCACGTCTATGAACGGCTGCTGATCTCGGAGGCCTCCCTGCCGGAAGGCGAGGCGGGGGGATCGGACACGGGCTACCGGGCGCAGGAGTGCTCCCCTGACGTGAACTGCCCGCTGGGTCTGGGCATCGAGGACATCAAGCGAGGGGCCGTTCGTGTCTATCTGGGCCGCTTCGGCGTCATCTGCAGCGGCTCGCTCATCAACAATGTCAACGATGACCGTACGCCCTATATCCTGACCGCCGAGCACTGTCTGGCCAAGGTCTACGAACTGGATCCCTCCGACGACCTCTCGGCCTCGGAGACGCTCTTCAACTTCGAGCGTCCGGGGTGCGGCCCTCCTCCGGACGCTCCTCCGGACGACGATCGGATTTCCGGGGTGATCTTCCGGTCGATGTACGACCTGACGGACTTCGCCCTGGTGGAGATCGACGGGACGATTCCGTCGCGGTTCTGCGCCCGCCTCAACGGTTGGACCCGCGCCACGGTCGTTCCCGACCAGGTCGGCACCATCCACCAACCGGCCGGAGGACCGCCCAAGAAGGTCTCCGTCGACCTGGACTATCCGGAGATCTACTCCAGCTTCTGGCGCATCCGCGAGTGGGAGATCGGCAACACGCGGTCAGGCTCCTCGGGCGCGCCCCTCTTCAACCGGGACGGCCGCATCCTGGGCCAGCTCTGCTGCGGCGGCAACGGCGATCCGCCGGCGTGCCGCCAGGACCTCGACGATCTCTTCGGGCGCTTCGACCAGTCCTGGGGTGGTGGCGGCACGCCGGATACCCGTTTGAGGGACTGGCTCGACCCGGGCAACGTCGCGGGCCTCAGCCACTACGGTATCGAAGCGGCCGACAATCCGGACTGCCGCGAGCCCTCCGAGGTCGGGGACAACGTCCTCGACTCCGGTCCCGCTCATGACTCGGGTGAGCGCGGTGACCGTCCGGCCGGTTCGCCTCCGCTCCTCAAGCTCCTTGGCGCTACCTCGGAGATCATGGCGGGGAGGGTGGCCCTTTCCCTGAATCTCCTGCAAGAGCAGGACGTCCGGGTGCGCGTGTACGACACCGCCGGACGGGTGGTGGCCCGCCTCCTCGATTCCAGGCTGTCCGCGGGAGATCACCAACTCACGTGGGAGCCGGCGACCGCGGGCACGGCGGTGCCGGCCGGCACCTACTTTGTGCTGGCGCAGGCCGGGTCCGAGCGGGCCAGCCGCAAGGTCGTCATCGCATGGTGATCGCGGGCGAGCGTAACGCGCGGAAGGTGCAAACATCTCGCGACCATCTGCGTGCCCGGCAGGATGCAGATCCCCGACGTCGTTGCGTCACGATCCTGCGGTTGTAGCGGTGCCGGCGGGGTAGAGAGGATAGCGAAACGCCGGGAGCTGCTCACAACTCCCGGCGTCAAGCCAGGCATTTGTCAAGCTAGGGTACGCATCTGTCAAGCTAGCGTATGCATTTGTCAAGCCAGGGTATTCATTCAGCGCCCGCGCGTGAGCTCCTTGACCTTCCCCCAACTCGTGACCATGCCCCTCGGCTCGGGCGTAGCGGACGGCAGCATGGTATGGGCCAGGATGCCAATGCCCAGCGCTGTCGTCTCACCCCAGACGACTTCAACGCTCTGCCAACCCTCGGGGTATCCCCAGCCCGGCGGGATGTTCGTGTACGGCCGGCCGGCGGGAGCATCTTCCGACAGATCGGCCGCGACGTAATTCGCCGGATACTGGTACTCGGTGCCGACCAGGCAGAAGCCGACCCACCAGCTGTACTGCGGGTAGCACGGGCTCGCCAGGGGCAGCACGTGCCGCGAAACTTCCGGCCAGATGGATATGGGGCTGACGTCCACGTTCTGGGTCAGGGCGATGACGTTTCCGGGCATTCCGCCTTGGTCGTCCCAGACGATGAGGTGCACGGGCAACGGCGGGTAATTGCCGGGTCTGGTCAAGTCGAGAATGACAGCGCAGACCTCCGGAGTTCCTCCGGTGAAGTACTCGGCGAAGGAGGTGTAGTAGGGGGCCTCCTGGGGGTACCAGAGGTTCCAGGAGTAGGCGTTCTCATATTCCGTATCCCCGTGCATCCGAGGATATCCGCAGGGATTGTCGCGGCTCGTTTCGACCAGCGTACCCTGTCCGGCGCCGACGGAGCGGGCTCCTTCGGCGGCATCACTGACGATCGCGTTGGTGGCCAGCAGGGCCATCGTCCCGAGTAGGATGGCGGCAGTACGCATAAATCCTCCGTGAGCGGCACCGGGCGCAACCTGTTCCTCATCCGGGCTGAGGACGGGTCGCCCTGAGTGGCCGCTTGCCTTGACGCGTGAGTCCATCTCTCTTCGTTCGCCGCGCCGAGCTTCTCGTGGCGAGTCACCTGCCCGCGCCAAGGGGCCGACGACCCCCCGGATGGCTAGAGGATCGTTCCAAGGCGCGTCGCTCGGCCGGGACACCACCATTCTAGCACCTGCGCTTCCCTCTGGGGCAGCGGAGTCTGGGCCGATCGCCACGTCAGAATCAAGCGGCTGGTGGATTGCGTGGCGCAATAACAATAGAGTAGCAGGCATGTCGCGTCTCCCTCCATGGCAGGCCGGTCGTGGACGGCACCTCGATGGAGGCCAGACGGGCCCACAGCCATCTCGTCGGCCGCTGCTCTCCAAGGGGGCGATCCGCCCGCTCGATCGCCGTATGCGCCGTCTGCGCGAGGGGTAGCGGGAGACCGGCGAGGTCGCCGCGGAACTGGTTTGACGGGAACCAGGAGTACAGAAGGGGAGTTCGGGGATCATGGATAGAGCGCGCGCCACCGCCTTGTGTCTGAGTCTGTTCGCCATTGTCTTCAGTCTCGCCTGCGATCGCGGCGACTCGGCCGAGCGGGAACGGACGGGCCGGGGCATGCCCGCGGTCGAGGCGGTGCCGGCCCGTCACGGGGCCTTGCCGATCACGCAACGCCTGAGCGGCGTGGTGAGCGCGCGCAACCAGATCGCGGTCCACCCCGAGATCGACGCCGTCGTCTCGGAGGTGCTCGTCCGCGACGGCGAGATGGTGGAGCGGGGGCAACCCCTGGTGCGCCTGCGCGCCCGCGAGTACGAGGAGCGCCTCAAGCAATCTCGCGCCAGCCTGGCCATCGCGGAGGCCGAACTGCGCCGGGCCCGGGCGCAGGCCCGCGAAGCCCGGGCGGACCTCGACCGGGCTCATGCCCTCGCCGCGGAGCAGTTGGCCAGCCGCGCCGACCTGGAGACCGCCGAGGCGCGGTCGGAGTCCGCCGAGGCCGATGTCGCGTTGGCCGCGGCGCGCGTGGAGCAGGCCCAGGCGGTGATCGAGGAACGGTCCGCCGGTCTGACGCAGACCGTGATTCGGGCTCCGGTCGCGGGAACGGTCGGCGACCGCCATGCGGAGGTGGGCATGCTGGCGGGCCGGGGGACCCGGCTCTTCACGCTGGGGCAACTCGACAGCGTGCGGGTGGAGGTCGTGCTGACCGATCGTATGCTCGCCAGCATCGGCGCCGGCCAGCGAGCGGAGATCGCCGCCGCCGACACCGTTCTGGTCGGGCGCGTGTCGCGGATCTCTCCTTTCCTTAATCCGGTGACGCACAGCACCCAGGCCGAAATCGACCTCGCCAACCCCGATCGCACGCTGAAACCGGGAATGTTCGTGCAGGTCGACATCCACAGCGGTGAGAGCGAGCGGGCCACCCTGATCCCGATCAGCGCGCTCTACGAGAACCCGGGTACGGGGGCCGTGGGCGTCTTCGCCAGTCATGACCCCTCGCTGGGAGAAGACGAAGTACCGGCGGGCGATCGTACGGGCGAAGCGCCGCCGGCCGGTCCTGCGGGGACGGGCCGCCTCGCCCCCCAGGCCGCTGACGGGAAGCGCAGCGATCTCATGGGTCCGGTCACTTTTGAGTTCGTTGCGGTCGACCTGGTGGCGGAGGGCCGTCTGCAAGCGGGGATCCGCGGGATCGACCCCGGAACCTGGGTCGTGACGGTCGGGCAGAACCTGCTGGGCGAGCAAGGGGGGGAGGCCAGGGTCCGTCGCAGCAGCTGGGAACGGGTCGAGAGGCTGCAACGCCTGCAGCGCGAGGATTTGATCCGGGAGCTCGTTCCATGAACATCACCGATCTCGCGGTCCGACGCCCGGTGGCGACGACGATGGTGTTCCTCATTATCATCGTCCTCGGCGTAATGGGGCTGCGATTCCTGCCGGTCGACCTGCTTCCCCCGATCGAGTATCCCCAGCTGACCATCCGCACCAACTATCCCAACGCCGGTCCCGAGGAAATCGAGCGCATCATCACCGACCGGATCGAGAACGCCGTCGCGGGAATCTCCAACATCGAGAGGATCCGTTCGAACTCCCAGGAGGGGAGCAGCCGCGTCACCCTGGAGTTCTCGCAGGGGACCAACGTGGACGAGGCGGCCAACGATGTGCGGGCCGCCATCGACCGGATCCGAGCCAGCCTTCCGCCGGAGGCCGAGTCCCCGCGGGTGCTGAAGTTCGACCCGGACAACTTCCCCGTGGTCATCCTGGGGGCGCGGTCCAGCCAGGACATGGAGCGATTGACCCGGACCCTCGAGCGGGAGATCGCGCAGCGTTTCGAGCAGATCCCGGGCGCCGGATCGGTCGACGTCTGGGGCGGGGTCTACCGCGAGATCCAGGTGCGGCTGCACCGCGACCGCCTCGCGTCGAGCGGCCTGACTGCCTCCGATGTCGAGGAGGCGCTGCAACGGGAGAACCTCACCCTTCCCGGCGGCGACATGCGCGAGGGCCTGCGCGACATGTACGTGCGGACCGAAGGGGAGTACCGCTCCCTGGAGGAGATCGCGCAGACGATCGTGACCGTGGTGGACGGCATGCCCGTGCGGGTCCGCGACGTGGCCGAGGTCGTGGACGGCTATGAGGACATCCAGCAACTGGTGCAGGTGGACGGACAGCCGATGGTTCGACTCGGGATCCGCAAACAATCCGGCGCAAACACGGTGGCGGTGGCCGAGCAGGCGCGCCGCGTCATGGAGCAGATCAACGAGGAGCGGGATGATCTGGAACTGATCGTGGTCATCGACCAGAGCGACTTCATCCGCAATTCCATCTCCAACGTCCAGGACTCCGCCTTCTGGGGCGGCCTGCTGGCGATCCTCATCCTCTATGTCTTCCTGCGCAACGGCTCGACCACGTTCATCATCGCCCTCTCCATTCCCATCTCCATCATCGCCACCTTCGGGCTCCTCTTCTTCAACGGGCTGACGCTCAACCAGATGAGTTTCGGCGGCCTGGCCCTGGGAATCGGCATGATCGTCGATAACAGCATCGTCGTGCTGGACAATATCGTCCGCCAGCGGGAGCGCGGCCGGGAGCGGATCGGGAGCGCCCTGACCGGGGCGGGGCAGGTACGCGGAGCCATTGTGGCCTCGACGCTGACCACATCGGTCATCTTCCTTCCGGTCATCTTCATGCGCACCGTTTCGGGGATGCTGTTCCGCGAACTTGCGCTGGTCGTCGTTTTCTCCCTGCTCTGTTCGCTGCTCATCGCCCTGACGCTCGTGCCGATGCTGGCCAGCCGCTACCTGAAGGCGGGGGAGGCGGAGCCCGGCGGGCCCGCGAGCGCGCGCAACCCGTCGGGCAGCCGGCCTGGAAGCCGAAAGCGATGGAGCAGGTTGTCCCCTGGCCGCCACGCCCCGGCGCCGGCTGTGGCGAAGTCCTGTGTAGCGGCCTCCTCTCCTGAGGGGGAGCGCACGGACCCCGTGGGAACGGTTGATCCAGTGCGGGGTACCGGGTCCCTCGCACGTATCACCCGCCGGATGGGCGTCGCGCTGCGGCGGCTGGAGGACGGCTATGCCGCCCGGCTGGAACGGATCCTGCGCCGGCGGCGTCGCGTCTTCATCGGCACGGTGGCGCTGCTGGCGATCGCGTTGGCTCTTTGGCCCCTGCTGCCCATGGAACTCGCCCCGCAGATCGACGCCGACGAGATCGGCATCGACATGGAGATGGCGCAGGGGACCAACATCGCGGTGATGAACGAGTACCTCCACGAGCTCGCGAGGCTGGTCCAGGAAGCGGCCCCGATGGATCAGGTCCGGCACATGACCGTCGAGGTCCGATCGGGAGACGCCGAGGTGGAGCTCGCGCTCCGGGGGGCGGGACAGCGCAGTATGGACAGCTTTGTCATGGCCGACAGCATCCGTCGCCGCGTGGCCGGCCGGATTCCCGGAACCGAGATACGGGTGGAGGCGCAGTCCGGGCTCTGGATGCTGCGGCGCCTGTTCGGCTCCGGCAGCGGCGCGCTGCAGCTCGAACTGCGGGGCCATGACCTGGAACTCGCTGACGAACTCGCCCAGGGCCTCAAGGAGGTCATGGAACGCCATCCGGCGGTGGAGGACGTGCGCATCAGCCGCCGCGAAGGCCGCCCCGAGCAGAACCTCATCGTCGACCGCGAGAAGATCGCCGGCCTGGGGCTCTCGGTCAGCGACATCGCCCGCGTGGTGCAGACCAACGTCGGCGGCAGCCGCGCCAGCGTGTTCCGGGAAGGCGGCGAGGAGTTCCCCATCATCGTCCGGCTGCAGCCGGAAGACCGCCTCACCACGCGCGACCTGGCCGGCGTGCCGCTGCGGGCCGCCTCGGGGGAGATCCTGCCGGTCTCGGCGGTCATGAACACGGAGCGCCGGCGCAGCCCGACCGCCATCGAGCGGGTCGACGGACAGCGCGTCACCTACATCACCGCCAACCTGCAGAGCGGCGCGGCCCTCGGGGACGTGATCGAGGACCTGCGCAAGGATCTGCGCCGCGTGCACCGGCCGCCCGGCTTCGCCCTCCTCTTCGGCGGCGAGTACGAGGAGCAGCAGAAGGCGAGCCGCGACTTCATGGTCGCCATCCTGATGGCGGTGGTCCTGATCTACATGATCATGGCCGCGCAGTTCGAGCGCTTCCTGGATCCCCTGATCGTGATGATCGCGGTGCCCCTGGCCCTGGTGGGGGTGGTGCCGGCGCTGCTCCTGACGGGCACCTCGTTGAACGTGCAGAGTCTGATGGGCATCGTAATGCTGATCGGGATCGTGGTGAACAACGCCATCGTCCTGGTCGACTACATCAACCTCAAGCGCCGCGAGGACGGGATGACTGTGCGCGAGGCGGTCATCGAATCGGGGCGCCTGCGGCTGCGGCCGATCCTGATGACAGCGTCGACCACCGTTCTCGGCATGCTGCCGCTGGCCATCGGGGGAGGCGCCGGGGGAGAGCTCCAGGCATCCCTGGCCCGGGCGGTGATCGGCGGGCTGATAGGGTCCACGATGATCACCCTGTTCGTCGTTCCGGCGGCTTACGCCAGCCTCCATGAACGGTTGGAGAGACGAAGGGGAGGGGCGTCGGTTCCGTCTTAGCCCGAACGGCGGCGGACCTGACTTCCAGGCGCCGAGTCGCATTATCCTCAGGATTGTCCGTAATGTGGGGTCGCTTCCGATGGGTCCCACGACGGGGTAAGGCGCCGAGGGTGCCGGGGAGGAGTATCCACCGCCGCTTCGTTTCGAGGTCGCTCTGTGCGGCGAGGTGCCGGACGGTGCCGGCGACCTGCGGTTCCTGATCGCGCATCTGGCATGGGCCCGCTGAGCATCGGGGAACGAGGCCTCTCGGGGACACCGGTGGCTTGGCATCAGGGCGTGCCGCCTGGTTGAGCCGGCCCCCGTCGTGATCGGCCGTGCGCCTTGGCACCGGCGTACCCCGGACCGCGGGCGAGCTTCTCGCCGTAGAAGACCCAAACAGGACCGCGACGTGACGAACCGGGCTCTATCGGGCCGAGACCGCGACCGAACTCATAGGTCAACGCGTGCGGCGCCTCGCCCGTGATCCGAAGATGCTCCTCGTGCACCCGCCTATGGTGGCCGTGACAGACCGTCGTGCGATTGGACCGGGCGTTGGTCCCTCCCTGCGAGCGAAAGACCATGTGATGGACCTCCAGCGACGCCCGGCGGCTGCACCCGGGGACGGTGCAATGGCAGCGGTCCCGCTCGAGAATGAGGCGTTGCGTAGGCTCGGTCTCCGGGTCGGTGTTCTCCCAGACAGAGGTCGCTTGCGCCAGCAGAATCATGGCTGCCGTCCAGACGGGTACCGGTTCCGTGTAGGAAGCGGATGGTTTCCGGTCTCCCGGGTCTCCAGGGTCTCCATGGTCTCCAGGGTCTCCGGGGTCTCCAGGGTCTCCCGAGCCACCAACGGCAGGACTCGGCCTCCTGAGCGCATCGAGGTCCGGTGGCGCCATGCGGACGACGTA
>JAKQSZ010000022.1 GCA_029569475.1 Candidatus Eiseniibacteriota bacterium
CGCGCCGAAGCGCTACCCGCCGCAACGGGCCGGCCAACGTGGTGGGCGCGGCTTGATAACGGCGGGGAGTCTATGCGTCGGAAGGATCCGGCGCGAGGTGAATCTGCGCGGCGGGGGCTGCCTGCCCGGGAACATGCCTGCCATGCTTCTTCCATGCAACTCGTCCTCATCGTCGGTCCGCCGGCTGTGGGAAAGCTCACGGTCGGCAAGGCCCTGTCAAAGCGAACGGGCTACTGACTTTTGCACAACCACCTGGTGAATGATCTGGTCCTGGAATTCTTCCCATTCGGCTCGCGCGGATTCAGCAAGGCCACGACCACCATCCGCAAAAGATCACGTCCTCATTGACACGGACGAGCTTTCACCGGCGCGGGCGGCAGATCGCATCGTCAAGGAGCTGCGGATCTCTTCGAAACGGCGAGTGCGCTGAGCGCAGGGCGTTGACCTCAATGCCCAGAAATCCGCGAGCGAAGACGCGCCGGAGTGTGGCGGCCAGCGACGCTCACATCGAGGGAGAGTGCCAGCCCTGACCAAGGCACTCAGACGAGAGGACCTCCGAAGCGCCGCGCGGGTCACCCTCTTGCCGGAGACCCTGCTTGGAATGCCCGCGCGGTCTCCGACGCTCCTTCCCGGTGAGCGGCGGCCGGAACCGGTCAAAACCCCGTGGGCGAATGCGCGGTCTCTATGCGATGAGAGGACCAGATGAGCACCCTAGCAGGGGGTGCTGAATAACCCCGCAGCGCAGCGACGAGGCCGCCCGCTGCAGCAAGAGGATCTCTTGCCGCAGCAGGCGCGGGTTTTTCAGCACCCTGTCATTAGAGGTCAATCCGCTACCGCGCCCGAGCTGGACGGACGGAAAGCTCTGGCGTTTTGGGGTGAACGGACTATCGAAACAGGAACACCCTGGCGTGACTCCGCACCGTCCCCTCCGACAGGCGCACCGTAGCGCGCCCGAAGTAGATCCCGCTGGGGACCCGGACGTCCGCGTCGGAGGAGCCTCCCCAGTGGTAGGCGTGGGACCCCGCCACCTCGGTTCCCCGATGAAGGAGCGCCACCCGCCGGCCGGTCAGGTCGAAGATCCCGAGATCGACTTCGGCCGCCTCCGGAAGCTCGAGGTCAAGAGTTGCTCCCCCGTCGGGAGCCATCCGGCTGGAGAGCGCGACTCTCGCGGGCAGCCCCGAGATTCCTGATCCATTCGGAAGATGCCCGTTACCAGGCTCGTCCACGCCCGCCGCCGGAATGTCGAACACCACCACCGCAAGTGAGGTGTCCGTGTAGACCAGCTCGACACAACGGGCCGGACCCGGGCAGCCGATGACCCGGTCGAAGTCTCCTTCGCGGGAAGAGAAGGAGAGGATCCGGAAGCTGTCGCCAGCCGCGACCTCGAAGCCATCGAGAGCGTCGACCAGAAGCGTCCCGGCCAGTCTGGCCGTTCCACTGACCGCCAGATGATCGAACTCTCCCTCTTCCCGTCCTGCCAGGTCGATGCTCAACCAGCCCGTCTCCTCCTGTGTATAGTCGCCCTCGATGGTGAGGCGGCCGGTGGGATCCCCGGGGCAGGCGGTCGCCGCGACGGAGACGTCCGCCCGGACCGTTCCGGTCCCGGCCAGGCATCCCGCCAGAACCGTCATCGAATCGGCGCAGTCCATGACCCCGTTGACCGTGGTCCGGCGCCCGGGAGGAGAAACGCTCTGTACATAGGCTCCAGTGACCCGTAGGGAGCAGGCCTCTCCCACCACGACTTCCCCCTGGTTGGTGAAGCTCGCCGCGGTGACGAAGTCACGCCCGTTGCGGATCTCAAAGCGACCTCCCGGTCCCACCGCCGCGAAGCCGGAGAGACCGTCTCCGGTCCCGTCGTCGCGGTACAGGATGGATCCGGGCCCGTCCAGGAGCAGGGATGCGCTGCAGGTGCTCACGGGCATGTGCACGAAACGCATCACGCTGTTCGCATGGACGTGCCAGGAGCCGCCGGTGAGGGTTCCACCGGCGTAGTGGTTGGTCAGATTGGTAACGCGGAAGGTGCCGCCGCCCCGGGCCTCGGCGACGCCGTCGTTGCGGATCGGGCACGACACATCCATGGTTCCATGGTTGCTCGCCCGCCAGATGCCACGGTTGACCTTCTCGTTTTCGACGAGCCACAAAGTCCCTCCTTCCACATCCGCCGCGACAAGACCGTAATTGGCGGGCATGCCCACGCTGATCATTCCATCGCCCCGGATGGTATGGCCGGCGGACTGGGTGAGGTCGCCGTAGTACCACTGAATCCGCGCGTCGTACGGGTCCCCGCTCGTCGCCAGCACGATTTCGCCCGTACCGCCCACGGTGAGGCCGTAGGCGCCCGCGTACAGAATCGCGTCTCCCCCGCCGTCGTCCGAATGCACACGGATGGTCCCGTCGTTGACGATGGACGCGCCCAGGAGACTGACCTGGCCTCCGCCCGGGATGCGGAGATCCCCCCGGTTGGCGATGTTCCGAAGCTCGGTCCAGGCCGTGGCCTCGATGACCCCGTCCCCGGTCGTCTCGAGCGATCCACCCGTAAGGGTGGTGCCCTGCTCGAAGCGCACCACCCCTGCGGGCGCCCCGCGGATGATGCCGCCGCTCCCCTGCGAGATCTGCACCGAGGAGGCCCGCAGGATGCCGCCGCCGGTCGCCTGGAAGACGCCGTTGTTGGTTTTGGGATTCCCCGTCATCCAGAGAGCGCGCCCGGGGGCGTCGGCCGAGATGAGTCCAAGGTTGTCCGGCATGCCGACCTCGATCAGACCCTCCCCGCGGATGGTGTGACCCGCGGCCTGGGTGAGGTCGCCGTAGTACCACTGCAACCGCGCGTCATAGGGATCGCCGCTGGTCCGAAGAACGATCTCTCCCATCCCGCCCACGGTGAGACCGTAGCTTCCGGCATAGAGGATGGCGTCTCCCCCGCCTGCGTCCGGGTTGATCCGGATAGTCCCGTCGTTGACGATGGCGGAGCCCAGGAGGAAGGCGTTGCGGCCGCTCGGAATGTGGTAGTCCCCGAGGTTCGTGACATCCCTGAGTTCGGTCGAGCCGATGCTCTCGATGACGCCGCCGCCAGCCGTAACCAGGCTGCCGCCCGTGATGGAGGTGCCGGCGTCGAACTGCACCGTGCCCCCGTCGCCGCGGATGACGCCGCCGCTCCCCTGCGAGATCTGCACCGAGGAGACCCGCAGGATGCCGCCGCCGGTCGCCTGGAAGACGCCGTTGTTGCTTTTGGGATTCCCCGTGAGCCAGAGGACGCGGCCGGCCGCGTCGGCGGAGACAAGTCCCAGGTTGGCGGGGATTCCGACCTCGATGAGCCCCTCGCCGCGGATGGTATGGCCGGCCTCCTGGGCAAGGCTGCCGTAGTTCCACTGAAGCCGGGCGTCATAGGGGTCGCCGGATGTCCGCATGACCAGCTCGCCGCCGCCGCCGAGAGTGACGCCCCCGGACAGGAAGACGATTGCGTCAGCTGATCCGGACTCGCTGTTGACGAGGAACTGCCCGTGGTTGGTCACCGTGGGCCCGTGCATGTAAAAGGCCTGGCCCGCATTGACCTGGAACACGGCCCCCGCCTGGTTGCGGAGGTTGCCGTAGATCCGGGGTGCCCCCGAGTTCACCACCACCCTCCCGCGGTTGGTGAGACCTTCCTCGAGGAGAAACTGGATCGTCGTGCTCCAGAGGTTGAGGGTTGCGAGCGGATTGTCGAGGCTGATCCGGTCCAGCACCGGGTACGCGTCCAACTCGATGGTGTAGGCAAGTCCATCGGCCGGGATGACGGCCTCCTCGCCGCTCTGGTCGGGCACGTCCTGGGGACTCCAGTTCGTGGCCGTGTTCCAGTTCCCTCCCCCTTGGACCGCCCAGGTGATGACCTCAGACCGGGCTGGTCCGGCGGCCGCGAGAAGCAGGACGCAACCGGCAAGCCCGCCGGCCAGTGCGAGGATGTCCAGGATGCGGGCAGGCCGTCTGCCGCAAGCGTCGTGTCCTAACCTCATGGCAATGATCCTCCCTCGGGATGCCGGTCGCGACAACGCGGACTGCTCGTGGTCGGCTCCCGGACGGCACCTCCGGCGAGAGCCGGCGATGCGAACGATGAACGGGGCAGGGTCGCCCCCCTCGGATGGCGGACCCGGATTCCCGATCAGCCGGCCTTCCGGTGTCCCCAACCGACGGAATGAAGTCTAAGGAGATGGAGTTACGCGGCTGTTACGCCGTGCATGACGTAGGGCCCCCAGGCCAGGAACTGTCGCCGCGACGGAACCGACCCAGGGCTCTCCGGAGACCCCCTCACGTGGCTCCAACCGGTCTGGCCGGGTCCGTCGAGTCCGATGATGAGCTACAATGGAATCCTCCGATCTGGACTTCAGTCGCGCCGAGTCGAACGGCCAGGAGGATCTTCCATGTCAACCCACCGGCCTGCCGCTATCCCGTTGTGGTTCAACAGTCTGGCGTTCTTCTTGCTCCTTGCCGCGGCTGTCTGCCTCGTGGCGACACCGGCTCAGACGGGGCAACGGACGCTTCCCTCCGATCAGCCGTTCGCCTCCTACTGGTTCCCCAACGAACTGCTGGCCTGGAGCCCGGAGATCGATCCGGACGCGCCCTATAACAGGAGCCTCACGCCGCTGCGGGACCGGTTCCTGGGCGACCTCCAGGTCAACCCGCACGCCCGTCCCAACGAGGCGCGGATCTCGCCGCTCAGCATCTTCTGGGCGACGTCGGGCAACCCGTCCCAGGGATCGCTGGACATCGACTACTACACCTGCTCGTACTGGCCCTACATGGACAACCTGGTCTTCTGGGGAGGTTCGGCTGGAGAGGGGCTGATCCTGGCCCCCAACGGCGGGATCATCGACGCCGCGCACCGCAACGGCGTCCCCGTGCTCGGAACGATCTTCTTCCCGCCCAACGCCTACGGCGGGAACATCCAGTGGGTCAGGGACCTGGTGCAGCGCGCGGGCGACTCCTTCCCGGTCGCGGACAAGCTGATCGAGGTGGCCGAGTACTACGGCTTCGACGGGTACTTCATCAACCAGGAGACGAGCGGGGGGAACTCGGCTCTGGCTAACGATCTGATCGACTTCATGAAGTACTTCCAGGCCAACAGCGACCTCCAGATCATGTGGTACGACGCCATGATCGAGAGCGGCGCCATCTCGTGGCAGGAGCAACTCAACTCGCTCAATGACCGGTTCTTCCAGGATGGATCGCAGCTCGTCTCGGAACGCATGTTCCTCGACTTCGGATGGAACGGAACGGACTTGCAGTCCTCCCGCACCTACGCCCGGTCGCTCGGACGAAGCGAGTTCGAGCTCCACGCCGGCATCGACGTCCAGGCCAACGGGTACAACACCGGCGTCAACTGGGGAGCGGTCTTTCCCGAGGGGCTCCCCCACGTCACCTCCCTCGGGCTCTACGTCCCGAGCTGGACCTATCACAGCGCGTCCGGCCTGACCGACTTCTACGACCGGGACAACCGGTTCTGGGTCGGGCCGAACCGGGATCCGAGCAACACCAACACCAGCGAGGCGTGGAAAGGGCTGGCCCACTATGTGCCCGATCTCTCCTCGATCAACGACCTGCCCTTCGGGACGGCGTTCGGAACCGGCCAGGGATACGGGTTTGCCCTGGACGGCGTGCCGGTCGCCCCGCCGGGATGGTCGGGGCAGGGCTGGAACAACATCGCCCTGCAGGACCTTCTCCCCTCCTGGCGATGGATCGTGGAAAGTCCCGGAGCCAAGCTCGCGCCCGCCTTCGACTGGTCCGACGCCTATTACGGTGGAGGCTGTCTGCGGATCTCCGGGGCGCTTCTGGCCGACAACCACATCAAGCTGTACAAGACCGATCTCCCCGTGACCCCGTCCACGCAGGCCCGGCTGGTGTTCAAGACCGGCCGGATCGGTGCCTCCTCCATGCGGCTGGGGGTCGCCCTGGCCAGCTCGCCGCAGGACTTCCTCTTCCACGAACTGGGAGCCACCACGACGACCGGTTGGGAGGAGCGCGTGATCGACCTCTCCGGCTACCAGGGGGAACGCATCGCGGCCATCTCGCTCTTCTTCCCCGGTGGCCATGGCCTGGGCTACGAGATGAAGGTCGGGCTTCTGGTCGTCGAAGACGGGGACGGCCAGGCTCCGGCTCCGCCGTCGGACGTCGTGGTGGAGAAGCGAACGGATGAGGGGGACTTTGTGACGCTGCGCCTGCGCTTTCATCCGTCCACCGATCCGGTCCTTCACTACAACGTCTATCGCCGCAACCCGGACCTGACGTCCACCTGGGTGGCCGGGACGGCCAGCGACGCCTGCTTCGTCGCTGAGGTCCCCCATGTGCCGGGCGACAGCCTGGTGACGATGGAGGTCGAGGCGGTGGGTCCGGACTTCCGGCGGTCGAGCCGCGCCATCGTGACCTTCCCCTGGGATGCGCCCCCGTTGGCGGCCGGCCTTCCCGACCCGGCTGCCGGAGCCTCGGGCGTCGTGCGCAACCCCATTCTCGGATGGCACCCCGGCTCCAACGCGGTCTCCCATGATGTGTACTTCGGCGCGTCGTATCCGCCTCCTCTGGTCGCGAGCCAGACGGAGGTCGCGTTCGATCCCGGACCGCTCGAAGCGAACACCCTCTATCATTGGAGGATCGACGAACGGAACCAGGTCGGGGTCACGCCAGGACCGCCCTGGAGCTTCACCACCGGAGAGAGCTCCGCCGATCCGGGCTTCTACGCCCTCGACTTCGACGGCCAGAATGACTTTGTCGACTGCGGCGACGGCTCGCTCGCCATCACCGGCCCTCGGATCACCCTCGAGGCCAGGATCCTGGCGCACGCGTGGAAGCCGAACGTCTGGGAAGGCTCGATCGTCAACAAGGAGCAGAACGGCCCGGACCACGGATACATGCTGCGGGCCGGCGGCAGCGGGAGGCTCAGCTTCAACCTCGGATCCGGCTCGTGGAATGAGGTCATCTCCCCCGTCGGCTCGATGGAAACGGGGCGGTGGATCCACGTGGCCGGCACCTACGATGGAACCACCATGCGGCTCTTCATCGGCGGCGAGCAGGTCGGCTCGCTGGCGCGCTCCTTCAACATCGGAGATGCCGGCGTGGACCTCTTCCTCGGCAATTCCCAGAGCAATCCGGGCCGCGTCTTCGATGGGCTGATCGACGAGGTCCGCGTCTGGAACCGCGCGCGGCCGCAGGGCCAGATCCGCGCCTACATGGACCGCGAGCTTCCCGAGGAGTACTTCCAGAATCCGGACAGCGGCCTGGTGGGCTATTGGCGCCTGAACGAGGGACGCGGGCAGCAGACGGAAGACCTCGCCTCCGGCGCCCATCACGGGCGGCGCGGCACGACAACCGGCGGAGACGGAGATGATCCGCTCTGGTTCCGTGTGCTCGACTTCCCGACCGGCGCCGGGGAGCCATGGGGCCTGGAAGCTCCGCCCGCGCTGCTGCTTCATCCGAGCGAACCGAACCCCTTCGCGGCGGCCACCTCCATCCGCTTCGATCTGCCGCGCGCGGGGGGGGTGCGCCTGGCCATCTTCGACCTGACGGGGCGTGAGGTTCGGGCGCTGTGGTCAGGACCTCGGGCCGCGGGAAGCCACGTCGTGAGCTGGGATGGGCGGGATGAAGCAGGTCGGCCGCTCAGCGCCGGGCTCTATCTGTGCCGGATGACGGGGCAGGGGCAGGCGCGAGCGATCAAGATGCTCCGAGTCCGTTAGTACCTTCAAGTAGACCCCTCGAGTCCGTAGTTCTGGGCAGTCCGTGGCCTCAGGATGTGGGCCGGGTCCGGGGTGCCGCGGCTCCGTTGGAGGCGCCTGGGGCGACCTCGGGAATCAGATGGGTATCCGGACCCGGCCGGCAGTCCACGATTGAGGAAACGGAGGCGTTGCTCGGAACGGCCTCGAGTCGAGCACTAGCGGGTGGCAGGTCGGCCGGGAACTCCGGTGTCTTCCCCGGGCCCAGGTTTTCTGGAACCAGGGAGGCCCGGTCATGAAGACAAACCTCTACGTCGGTGTGGATCTGGGTGGGAAGTTCCACCAGGTGCAGGTGACGAGTTCTTCGGGCGCGCGGGTAGGTCGATCGTTCCGGATTGGGCGGGGCCGCCGAGCTTTGGCAGAGCTGTTGGAGGGGGTGAGGGCGCGTTGCGAGGGCCGGGACTTCGAAGCGGTCTACACGGTCGAGGCGACGCAGAACTTCTGGCTGGAGCTGGTGCATCCGTTGGTACGGTCGGGAGCTCGGGTCTATCTGGTGTCTCCGTCCAAGTCGAGCGCGCTTCGAACGTTCTACCGTCGGCACACCAAGACGGACGCAATTGACGCCGGTGCAACATCCCAGGTGCCCCTGGTAGATCCCGATTTGCACCCGGCCTTCGTGGGGAGCCCCCGGTTCGATGCTCTGCGCCGCTTGGTGCGGCAGTACTGGCAGCTAAAGACGGCCATGTCGGACCGCAAGCGTCGGATCATCTCCCGGGTGCTGATGGTGTACCCGGGCTACGAGGAGGTCTTCCGGAATCGCTACTGCGGAGCCTCGCTCCTGTTTTGCCGCCGCTATCTGGTTCCCTCCCGGGCCCATCGGCTTGGTCGTAAGAGGCTGGAGCAGATCCTCTGCCGGCGGGCCTGGGGAAAGTTCAGCGCTACCCGAGGTGCCCGGCTCTGGGAGGTGCTCGAGAACGCTCCGGAGCTCGATATCGACTACGAGGACCTGCAGTTCCTGGTCAACCAGGATCTCGACCTCCTGGAAGCGGAGGAGCGATCGAAGACGGCCCTGAAGGAGCGAATTGCCGAGGTCTACAGCGAGGTCGATCCGGAACTTCTGCTCCAGACTCATCCTGGGCTGGGTGAAGTCCTGGCGGCGGGGATCACCGCTTTCGTGGGGGAACAGGGGCGGTTCGACAATGCGAACCAAGCCGTGGCCTTTTCCGGCATCTACACGCGGAAGAAGGCCTCTGCAGGGTCAGAGACGCCCAATCAGCGTCTTTCCCGACAGGGCGATCCGACCCTGCGCAGCGTCCTCTATGTGGCCGCCGAGGTCGCGCGACACTACGATCCCGAACTGCAGGCCTTCCATCGGCGATTGACCGGACGGGGCAAGCACTACAAGCAGGCCAGCTGCGCTCTGGCTGCCAAGATCCTGCGCCGCTGCTTTGCCATCCTCCGCGATCGCAGACCCTATCAAGTGACCGGAAGTGAGATCCTGGCCCAGGCCAAAGAGATACAAGGGAAGCGGATCCGTCAGTCGGTATCCGAGGTCGCAGAGCGCCTCAACGACGCATTGGAATCCACTCCCCTCACCGCCAGAGCCTACGCCTCCGCAACCGGCTTCTCCACCGATCCCAACGGAGGTTGATTTGATGTTAGGAAATCTGATCTCTCCGTGGGCCGCGCTGTCGATTGCCCGCCTCTGGGGAACCGGCTTGGCGAGCTCGTTCGGAAGACAACGACAGGTGGGATCCCCTCTCGGAAAGTGCGGACTTCACACAGATCTCTCCCGCAAGCGGGAGATCCGTGCGAGCGCGGTGTAGTCGCGGTCCCGGTGCAAGACCTCGAGGTCGTGACGAAGGGCGCAGGCGGCGATCAGGCAGTCCACCGAGGAGCGCACCGTCTGCCCGGCGCGACGTGCGGTGCGATAGAGATCCACCGCAGTTTCGAAGACCTCCATTCCCAGAGGAGCTTCCACCATGGGCAGGCTCAGCAATCCCTCGCGGGCCACGCGGAAGGCGGACTCGTCGCGGAATCCTTGAAGGACCTCCTGCACCACCGGCAGACAGGTCACGACTTCTTCGAACTCGACGTGGCTCTCGAGGTCGAGTGGCCGCACTCGACGAAAGAAGTCGATCCAGACCGAGGTGTCGACCAGCACCATCATCAACCTCTCCCGCGTTTCGGGGGCCGGTCGCGCCGCATCGCGGGTAGATCTCCCTCCCATAGGCCGGAACCCCGCAGGTCCAGGATGCGCCGGGCCCGGGCGCGGCGGACGAAATCGCGCAGCGCCTGATCCACGGCATCGGAGTACGTTCTGGCGCCGGAGAGTTTCTTCGCTTCATCCAGCAGTGTCTCATCAAGCACAAGATTTGTACGTTTCATGTGTTTGAGGCTACTCCCCGGATCGCTCGGTGTCAAGGCCCCGGCCGGTCGGACGAGGCTGAAACCAACCACGGCCCCTGGGGCGCGCATCCGCCGGCACCGAGCCAACGAGGTTGCCAAGGACTGCGCCCGCCATGCATGTTGTGCGGGCCTGCCGCGCCGGGCGGAGAGCGATCCGCGGCGCACCTCCATTTCGGAATTTCTCTCACAGGTTGTGCGAGAATTGCGACTAGGTTGCGCACCCCATCCAGTAACTCTCACGGGGGGCGGCGAGGGTATCTCCTGGCCGCGGAGCTGTGCCGCTAACGGAGCTCCAGGCGCGCATCCTGCGAACTCTGGCGGCCGGGCGCAACCCCGAGAGCTACCTGGCCGGCGCCACCGTGCTGCACAGGACGGACGACAGCCCTCGTTTCTCCCAGGATCTCGACTACTTTCACGACGTGGCCGATAGCGTGGCGCAGAGCGCCGAGGCGGCCGCGTCCACGTTGCTCGAGGCCGAGCCCGCGAGCTGTACCGTGGCCATCCGGGTCAGGAATCTGCCATCATCATCTGGTATCCAACTACCGCACTTCCACGGAGACCTCCGATGCATGGCGGCCGACCGGTGTTCTCTCGGCGTCCTGGTTCTGTTGCTCGAAACGTCACTTTGGTCCTGATGGGCTGCTGCTGGTGGGGGCTCGGGTCGGCCGGGGGCGAGTGCGTCGACTGGGGCGCTCATCTGCACTGGTGCGGCGGCGCGAACACGCCCGGGATGGCGTGGGGCGTGGCGATTTCGGGCACCCATGCCTACGTCGCGGATTACGGCCCCGGTCTCCACGTCGTTGACCTTGCCGATCCGGAGAACCCGCGCATCATTGGGAGCCTGGACACACCGGGCTCGGCGGTAGCCGTCCGCGGCCTCGGAGACTCATGTCTACGTGGCGGATGCGTACTCCGGTCTTCAGGTGATCGATGTCACCGACCCTACGCGGCCTCAGATCGCGGGCACCATCAACACCCGCGACTACGCGGGGGACGTGGTCGTCTCCGGGATTCACGCCTACGTCGCGGACGGCTCTTCCGGACTCCAGGTGATCAACACCTCGATTCCGGAGATGCCCTGGGTCGAGGGCAGCGTCAACACGCCGAGCTATGCGGTGGGCGTGGCCGTCTCCGGTACCCTGGCCTTCGTCGCGGATCAGCTCTCCGGCCTGCAGATCATCGACGTCACGGATCCCGCGAGCCCGCGGATCCTGGGCTCCGTGAACACGCCCAACGTTGCGTGGAGCGTGGCCGTTTCGGGCACCCACGCCTATGTGGCGGATGACTACGGCCTCCTGGTCGTCGATGTCACCTCTCCCGAACATCCCCAGATCGTCGGTGGTCTCGACATGTACGCGCAGGATGTGGTTGTCTCCGGAGCTCACGCCTACGTGACCGATGGGATACACGGTATGCAGGTCCTGGACATCTCGGATGCGGTTGTACCCAGACCGGTGGGCTGGGTGGTCACCGGTGTCGATATGCTCGCGGTGGCGGCTTCCGCAACCTACGCCTGTGTCGCCAACGGCGAGTACGGCGTCCAGGTGATCGACAACCACAATCCGGAAAGCCCCCCGACGGTGGGCTGGGTGGACACGCCCGACCAGGCCTGGAGAGTCGCCGTCGCGTCGCCGTACGCCTACATGGCGAACTCCTCTTCCGGTTTGCAGGTGGTCGACGCCACGAACCCGGGTTCCCCCGTACTCGTCGGGAGCCTCGATACTCCGGGAAGTGCCCGCGACATCGGTCTTACCGCTACCCATGCCTTCATCGCGGACGATCCGTCGGGCCTTCTGATCGTGGACATCAGTCGGCCGTATGACCCGCAGTTGGTTGGGAGTGTTGACACGCCGGGTTCGGCCCTGGCGGTGGTCGTCTCGGGTCACCATGCCTGGATTGCGGACGGCAGCGCGGGTCTTCAAGTCGTCGATATCACGACCCCGGGGGATCCTCGCGTCGTGGGAAATCTGGACACGCCGGGGTCCGCGAACGGCGTCGACATCTCCGTTAACTTCGCCTATCTCGCGGACGGTTCCGCCGGCCTTCAGGTGATTGACATCACGAATCCGGCCAGTCCATGCCTCGTATGGACTGTGGACACGCCCGGCTCCGCCTCCGACGTGGTAGTCAGCGGCGCCTATGCCTACCTGGCAGATGGAGGCGGAGGGCTGGAGGTCCTCGATCTCACGGATCCCGCCAGGCCGTACATCCTTGGCCATCTCGCCCGACCGGCATATGCCGGCGACGTGGCGGTGTCCCTAACGCACGTCTACATCGCGGCCGGCCCGCTCGGGCTCCAGATTGCCGATGTCGCCGATCCGGCCAATCCCCGCCTGATGGGAGGGGTGTACCCGCGGGACAGCGCACTCGGTGTGGCCGTCTCCGGAGGCGTCGCCTACGTCGCCGCGGAGGACCGTGGCCTGGTGATCTTGCCGGGGCAATGCGCGCCGATATCGAGCGTTGGCCCTGAGCACGACGTGACGGCGCGCCTGGACGTGCGTCCCAACCCCGGCCGGGGCCCGATCTCCGTCGGGTTCGCGACGGCCGGACCTGGTGAAGTCGTGGCTCGCGTATACGACTCTGTTGGCCGGTGTGTGCGTCGGATCCATGGCGGGAGGGTTGGTCGCGGAATCCATCAGCTTGACTGGGACGGCCAGGACGAGAGCGGCCGCCTCGCCCGGAGCGGCCTGTACTTCGTCCGAGTGATCACCCCGGAGGGCAGCGCGGCGGCTCGCACCGTCGTCGTCAGATGACTCCTGCTGCGCTGAAAACTCGCGACCCTGAGAACCCGACGGATCACCGTTGGCGACGCCGCCACCCGGTTCAAGGCATGCCGCGGTACATCGGCGTCCCTGAGCCGTGCAATGAAGCAGGTCGGAAGCTGAGCGCCGGGCTCTATCTGTGCCGGATGGCAGGCGAGCGGCGGATCTCCACGCGAGCCCGGGTCTCCATGCGAGCCGCTGATCTCGGTGCGGCCGGCGTTGGTAGTGACGACGGCCGCGGAGACGCGCTTTACGCCCCGAGTTCAGCGCAGCAAGAGAAGACGAGCGCTTTCCGGGTGGTCTCCGCGTTGGTCCCGGTAGTCCATCCGCGCGAAATAGACCCCGGCCGGCAGTAGCCGTCCGGTATCATCCCGGCCGTCCCAGCGGACCGTGTGCTCGCCGGCTCCGATCCGATCATGGATGAGGCGGCTGACCTGACGACCGGCTGTGTCGTAAATGCCGAGTTCGACCGCGCCCTCCCCCGGCAGCTTGAAGCTCAGCGTGGTCGTGGTCTGGAACGGACTGGGCATGCCCCCGCGCAGGAACTGGCCGTGAGCGTCCACGGAGAGCGAAGGCATCCCGGGCGTCCCGCCCTCCCCGCCGGTCGAGACGCCGGATGGCTCGGAGCAGTGGCCGGCCACGACCCTGAGGCCACGGGAAGCGACCGACACGAAGGCGTTGCCGCCCGCCGCATCCACGCTCATGGCCGCGCCGGGGATGTTGGCCGCGCCGAGCGAACGCGGCGAGAGCGGATCGCTCACGTCAAAGGCCAGCAGACCCATGTAGCCGCCGGTCACATAGAGCGTCGATCCATCGAGCGCCACGCTTCCCGCCGCGTCGGGCAGCGGGATCCGGGCGACCCGCACCGGGTGTTCCGGATCGGTCAGCCGGATGACCGTCAGCCCGTCGTTGATGGACGCCGCATGGACGAACTCGCCGTCGACCGCCAGGTCTTGCGGGCCATCCATGGCAATGCTGCCCACGATGCGAGGGGAGAAAGGATCCGATACGTCGATGACCTGCATCCCGCCATAGTAGACTTCGGCGGCCAACACATAGTCTCCCGCCAACGCCACCGCGTGGCAGTAACCGAGCGCCAGGGTGCTCGCGAGGCTGGGGGCGGCCGGCTGGGAGACGTCGATGATCTTGAAGGCTCCCCACCCATCGGCGAGGTAGGCCCAACCCCCTGAAACAACGACGTCCTCCGCGCCGGAGGTGTCGAGAGTCCCCAGCAGCGTGGGGTTGGCCGGCGTGGAAACGTCGAGGATGTGCAGGCCGGCGGTGCCGTCCGCCACATAGGCGCGGCCATCCACGACGTCGAGCCCCTGGGCCGAGCCTGGGGTGTTGTAGGTCCCGATGATGACGGGCTGGGTCTCATCGCCGGCGTCGATGATCGTGAGCCCGCTGCTCCAGGCCGTGGCGTACACCGTCGTCCCATCAGCCAGCACTTCATCGCTCGTCCCTGGGTTGTAGAAGACCGAGCCGAGGACCGGCGGCGATGTCGGATTGGTGATGTTCAGCGTCCGGAAGGACTGCTGGCCCGTCACGCAGGCAAACCCGTCGGCTTCGGCCACCCAGCCGCCCGGCGCCAGCCCGCCCTGCAGCGTGGGGGTCTCCGGGTCGGTGAGGTCATAGACTTGCACGGTGCCGAGCTGGAGCCCGGTGACCGGAAGGCAGTGCACGAAAGCGGCGCCGTGGATGATGGTCACGCCAATCGCCAGCCCGTGATCGGGGTAGGTGTCGATGGTGGAGATGACGACCGGATGGGCCGGATCGGCCACGTTGATGACCTCGATCCCGTCCTGCTCCGCGGCCACGTAGAGATAAGGCCAGGCGAGCGCCAGCCCCCGGTAGACTCTCGACGTCACCAGCGAACCTGCCGTGAAGGGATGAAGCGGATCGGAGACGTCGACGATCCAGAGACCGGAGCCCTGCACCAGGAGATAGGCGTACCCGTCGCGAACGACGAGACCGGACGCGTCGCCCGGGAGGGCGAGCGTCGAACGATGCGCCGGATAGGATGGATCGGAGACATCCAGGATGTGAAGACTTTCGCCGCCCAGGTAGGCGTGAGTCCCGTCCACGTCGACGAGGTAGCTTGTTCCTGGCAGATCCAGCGTGCCGAACAGGGTCGGATGACTCGGATCATACAGCCCGTAGACCGCCAGGTCGGGTGTGCCGGCCACGTACAGGTATTCCCTGGTGGCATCCACGCCGAGGGCCCCTTCGGAGATTCCGCCGGCGATCTGCGGAGTGGTCGGATCCTGGACGTCGATGATGGTGAGGTGTCCATAGTCGGCGGCATAGGCGCGCCCGTTCTCGACGACGACGCTGGAAGGCCAGCCGGCCAGGTCGATCGATCCCATCCAATGAAGGTACCGGCTGTAATCCGTGCAGGACGCGCGGGCGGCGGAACTCGCAGCTCCGAACACGAGAGCGACCGCGAGCCCAAGCGCGATCCCGCGCGCCGGAGCCGGGATCGGGTGAAGCGACCGGACCGGGGCGACGGGCTTGTGGCGGGAGGCACAGAGGTGAAGGCAATGAAAAACACACAATGGTCTCATGGTGGCTTCCTCCTGTCGCAGAGACCTGAGCACACAACGCCGGGAAGAGTATACTGCAGCGAGCTTATCCGTCGCAACTGCGCCTTGGGTGTGGATGACAAACCGGACTTTGCCGAGCCGCCGGATCACGCGGCGCCGGCCCTCTAGGGACTGGTCAGGCAGCACGATGATTCGCTCTGGCGCCACTTTGCGGAAGGACAAACATCGGGTCTTTCACGGGAGGCCAAGCGTGAGTGCTCGGGATCGCGGGACCCGAAAGCTCCTCTCGCGGTATCTTGCTCCTGATGAAGATCAGAATCGTCCCCATTGTCCTGTTCGGGCTCCTCGTGGCCGCGATATCCGAAGCTGAGGGTCGCACTCTCACTCTGGAAGAGGCTGTTCAGACTGCCTTGGACCGCAACGAGCGCGCGCTTGCGGCCGTTGAAGATGCGCGTGCGGCCGGCGCCCGGGTGAGACGAGCGCGCGCTTTTCTTTTCCCTGACCTGACGCTATCGGCTGATTACACCCGTCGATCGGCGGAGGATCGCGACAGGGGTGAAGAGCCCGGCGACGATGGGGCACGGGAGAGCAACGAAGGGCGGGTGACCGTCAACCAGACCCTGTTCCGTGCCGGAGGATTCCCGCTGCTGGCGCAGGCGCGGCACTTGCGAACCGCGGCGGGACACGAAGCTCGAGATGAGAACCGTCAGCTGGCCTATGAGACCGCGGCGGCTTTCCTGGCGGTGCTCAACGAGCAACAGGTCGCTCGGGCGGCCGAGGAACGGCGGTCGCTGGCCTCGAGGAGCCTTCACGACATAGAGCTTCGCTTCGAAGCCCAGTTGGTCGGCTCGAACGATGTCACCCGAACCGAGTTGGAGCTTGCGTCGGCCGAGCGGGAGCTGGTTCTGGCCCAGGGGAACGTCCGCATTGCGCGCCATCAGCTCGGGCAGCTTCTCGGCATGGACGCTCCCGACAGCCTGGCGATTCCGGCGAATCTGTTGGCAACGGCTTCGTCGCCGGACTCGACCGGGGAACGACGCCTCGTCGATCTTCACCGGGCGCTGTCCGGCCGGCCGGATGTGCAGGCCGCGCGATCACGCGTCGCGGCCCTGCGCGCCTCCGCGTCCGAACCGCTCACCCGTTACCTGCCGGAGCTGGGCGCGACCGGGAGCGCCTGGTCATTGAAGGAGACGGACGTCGCGGGAAGGAGAGAGCATTGGAGAGCCGACCTGGGCCTGACGTGGAGAGTCTTCGATGGAGGAGAGCGCGAGGCCGAGCGAGCGGAGCGCCTGGCGATGGCCCGTTCCGCGGAGCTGCTCCTGGCCAACCTGGAACGCCGGGTCGCGGTCGACATCGAGGTGGCTGCCAGCGCGCTGGAACGTGAGCGTGCCTCGCTGGCCCGCGCCGAGGTAGCCTTGACGGTCGCTCGCCGCAATGCCGAGGAGAGCGCCGAGTTGTACAGGCAGGGGCTGGTGCGGGCTCTCGAGGTCGTCGATGCGAACCTGCAGCTCTACCTGGCCGAGGTGGAGCGGGCGGGCGCCCGGTTCTCCGCGGCGCTCGCCCTCCTGGACCTCCGCCTGGCCTCCGGCGCGGATCCGTTGGAGACAGGAACAGATCCACGGGAAACGGAAGGACGTCCGTGAAGTCACCAGAGAGCCTCGTAACGCCCCAGCCTCATGCCCGCGCGAGCCGCGACGATGGACATTCGGCCGGCCGGATCCGCCGTCGCGTCATCGCGGGTGGGGCAGGTATGCACGTGAAGATCTCACCACCCCTGAGGAGAAACCCCGGCCGGGGCTCGGCTGGCAGACATCGCGAGGCTCAGGCGGGAGAGGCGTCCCTGCTCACGCTGGCGGTCGCCGGCCTCTCTCTGGTTTTCTTGCTGGCCGCGGCGGGGTGCGACAAGAAGGAGAGCCATGCTTCCGGCAGCGCGGCCCGGGGAGCGGGAGCAACGGCAGTCGCGACCGGCGGGTCGGCGGCGGAGGGGGCCGGAGGGGCCGGAGAGACTGGCGGAGCGGGAGGAACTAGAGGAGCTGGAGCAGCCGGTGGCAACCGGGGCCGGGGGGGGCCCAGAGGCGCAGCGGCCTTTCCGGTCGAGGTGACGCCGGTCGAGGGTCGTTCCGTCGAGTACATCGTTTCGGCGGTTGGTTCGGTGGAGGCCTTCGAGGTGGTGCACGTGACCGCTCGCGTGGCCGGCGCGGTCGAACGGGTCGCCTTCCGCGAGGGAGATGCGGCGCGCGCCGGGGACGTGCTGGTCGAGATCGAGCCGGAACGCTACCAATTCGTCCGTGAGGAAGCCGATGCCGCCTTGGAGAAGGCACGGGCGGCGCTGGCCGAGGCCGAGGCCGGCTTCAACCGCCGGGAGAGCGTGAACCAGAAGACGCCGGGCTTGATCCCCGGGGAGGAGGTCGACGCCTGGAGGACGCGCGTCCGCACGGCGGCCGCCGAGGTCGCCGCCCGCGAGGCGGATCTGAAGCTGGCCGAGCGCAACGAACGCGACGCGCGCGCCTCCGCGCCCGTTCCCGGGATCCTGCAGACGCGCGATGTGCAGACCGGCCAGTACGTGCAGCCCGGAGACATGCTCGCGACCCTGGTCCGGCGCGAACCGCTCCTGCTGCGCTTCGAGGTGCCCGAGGGAGAGGCGGCCCGCATCGCCCCGGGGATGACCGCCCGCTTCCGGGTTCGCGAGTCGGACCAGGAGCACTCCGCGCGGATCACCCACGTGGCGGAGTCGGCCGACCGGCGATCGCGCATGGTGCCGGCAACCGCGGAAGTGACCAGCCCGGACCGCTCCCGCTTGCGGCCGGGCGCCTTTGCGGAGGTCTTCGTGCCGGTCGGAGTCTCGCGCGACGCGGCGGTGGTGCCACAGACCGCGGTCCGGCCGAGCGAGCGAGGCTTCCTGGCCTTTGTGATCCGGGAGGGAAAGGCCGAGGAGCGGGTCCTGACGCTCGGCCTGCGCACCTCGGACGGGCTGGTCGAGGTGCGGTCGGGGCTGGCCCCGGCCGAGAGCCTGGTGGTGCGCGGCGCGGAGGCGCTGGAAGACGGCGCCCGGGTGCGCGTGGTGCGGGGGACCGCGTCATGAACATCACCGAAGTCTGCATCCGCAAGCCGGTGCTGGCATGGATGCTGATCACCGCGACCGTGGTCTTCGGCCTGGTCGCCGGGTCGCGGATCGGCATCAGCCAGTTCCCCGACGTGGACTTTCCCACCATCAGCGTCTCGGTGGATTGGGAAGGCGCCGCCCCCGACGTGATCGAAAGCGACGTCATCGAGGTGCTGGAGGAGGCGCTCGTCCAGGTGGAAGGAGTGCAGTCGATCACTTCCTCCGCGCGGCAGGGCAGCGCCAGCCTCACGGTGGAGCTCAACCTCGACCGCGATGTGGACCTGGCCATGCAGGATGTCCAGGCCAGCGTGTCCCGGGCGCAGCGGCAACTCCCCACTGACATCGATCCGCCGGTCATCTCCAAGACCAACCCCGAAGACCAGCCCATCATGTGGATCGCCGTTTCGGGACCCTTCCCGCGCAGCGTGCTGGCCGACTACACGCGTTACCGGGTCCGGGAGGAGTTGCAGACCATTCCCGGGGTCGGCGAGATCACCATGGGCGGCTACGTCGACCGCAACGTGCGACTTTGGCTGGATGCCCGCCGGTTGGATGAGCGCGGCCTCACGGTCAGCGACGTCATCGCCTCCCTGCAGCAGGAGCACGTCGAGCTGCCGGCCGGCCGGCTGCAGACGGAGGGGCGCGAGGTCAACGTGCGCGTCCTGGGCGAGGCGCTGGACCTCGACACCTTCCGCCGCATCGTGGTAGGCGGAACCTCCGGCGCGCCCATCTACCTCGAGGATGTCGCCCTGGTCGAGGACGGCTTCGAGGACATGCGCCGCCTGGCGCGGGTCAACGGCGAACCGGCGCAGGGGTTGGGGATCCGCAAGCAGCGGGGCGCCAATGCCGTCGCGGTGGCCGAACAGATCCGCGAGGCGCTGGCCGAGATCCAGGAGTCCCTGCCGGAAGGGATGGCGATCGGCATCAACTTCGACTCCAGCCGCTTCATCGAGGAGTCGGTGCACGAGATCCAGTTCGAGCTGATCCTGGCCGTGCTGCTGACCGCCGTGGTCTGCTGGATGTTCCTCGGATCGTTCTCCAGCACGTTGAACGTGCTTCTGGCCATCCCGATGTCGCTGCTGGGGACGGTGGCGGCCATCTACTTCTTCGGCTACACCTTCAACACCTTCACTCTCCTGGCCATGGCGCTGGCCGTCGGCATCGTGGTCGACGACGCCATCATGGTCCTGGAAAACATCACGCGCCATGGCGAGATGGGCAAGGACAAGGTGACCGCGGCGCGGGAGGGAACCAAGGAGATCACCTTCGCCGCGCTGTCCGCCACGATCGCGGTCGTGGCCATCTTCCTTCCGGTGGTCTTCATGGAAGGGGTGGTCGGACGCTTCTTCCTGCAGTTCGGCGTGACGCTCTGCGTCGCGGTCCTCCTCTCCTACGTCGAGGCCATCACGCTGGCGCCGGCGCGGTGCGCCCAGATCCTCGACATCCGGCATCAGGAGCGGCGGGGCATCGGCAAGTGGGTGGATCGCGGGTTCACCTGGCTGGAGTCGGCCTATCGCGGCACCCTCCGCTTCGTCCTGGCCCGCCCCAAGCTCGTGCTGGCGGGGGCCGCCGTGCTCTTCGTGGGCGCCATGCTGGTCTTCCGCGCGCTCCCGTCGGAGTTCGTCCCCTCGCAGGACCAGAGCCGCCTGATGATCCGGCTGCAGACCGCGGTGGGATCCGACCTGTCCGAGACCGACCACCTCTTCCGCAAGGCCGAGGAGGTGGTTCGGTCGCATCCGGAGGTCGCGCGCGTCTTCGCGATCGTCGGCGGCTTCGGCGGCTCGGGCGTCAACTCGGGGATGCTGATGACGAGCCTGGTGCCTCCCTCGAAGAGGGAGAAATCGCATCTGGAGTTCGCGGCGGCCTTGCGGCGCGAACTGAATGCCATTCCGGGCCTGCGCGCCGTGGTGCAGGACCCTTCGCAGCAGGGGTTCACGGCGCGGCGCGGCTTCCCGGTGGAGTTTTCGGTGCGTGGATCACACTGGGAAGAACTGGTCAGCCTCTCCCACGAGATCACGCGGGAGCTCGCCGCGAGCGGCCTGGTGGTCGACCTCGACACCGACTATGAGGTCGGCATGCCCGAACTGCGCGTCATGCCGGACCGGGCGCGCTGCGCCGACCTCGGCGTGTCGATCGAGGACGTGGCCAACGCGATCAACGCGACGGTGGGCGGGGTTCGTGTCGGGAAATACAACCAGGGCGGCCGCCGGATCGACGTGCGCATGCGCCTGCTGGCCGAGCAACGTTCTCGTCCCGAGGACATCTCCCGGCTGCGGGTCCGCACGGCCTCGGGCGATCTGATCCCCCTCCAGTCGGTCGTGAACACGGAGGAACGGCCCGCCCTGCAGGCGATCACGCGCCGCGACCGGGAGAGGGCGATCACGGTGTTTGCCAACGTCGCGCCGGGTCACTCGCAGCAGGAGGCTCTGGCCAAGGTCGAGGAGATCGGAAGGAGCATGCCGGTGGGCTACCGGCTAGTCCTGGGGGGCGCGAGCGTGGCCTTCCGCTAGTCGATGGGGAGCCTCTACTTCGCCCTCTTCCTCGGGATCGGGGTGGCGTACATGGTGCTGGCCTCCCAGTTCAACTCCCTGCTTCATCCGCTGACCGTGCTGACCATCCTGCCGCTCTCGGTAGCCGGCGCCGCCGCGGGGCTGTGGCTCACCGGCAAGACGCTCAACATCTTCAGCATGATCGGCCTCCTGCTCCTGCTGGGGATCTCGAAGAAGAACTCCATCATCCTGGTGGACTATGCGCGGCAGCGGCGCGATGAGGGCGCCGATCCTCGCACCGCCATGCTGTCGGCGGGAGAGAGGCGGCTGCGTCCGATCCTGATGACCTCGATCGCCACCATGTCGGCGGCGCTGCCTCCGGCGCTGGGGTTGGGGCCCGGTTCGGAGATTCGCATGCCCATGGCCATCGCCGTGATCGCCGGCCTGCTCGTGTCGACGGCTCTCAGTCTGCTCGTGGTCCCGGCGTTCTTCGTGACGGCCGATGGCGCCCTGGCGCGCATGAAGGGCTGGACCTTCTGGCGGCGGCAGCCTCGCCCCGCGGAGGCGCCCGCCCGGCCGGAGACCGTCTAGCCTGGCTTGAGCCGCAGCAGCGGACGCTTCGGAGCGGACCGCCTGGTCCAGCCGCGGCAGCGGTGCAGTTCGGCCGGATACCGTCTGGTCCAGACCCGGCAGCGGGGCAGTTCGGCCGGATACCGTCTGGTCCAGACCCGGCAGCGGTGCGGTGCGGCGGCGGGCGGGCTCCGACGCGGCTCGCCAGGTCCGTGCGGATCTGCGATACTCCCCCGAGTCCGTGGCGCCGTAGTGTGCGCCGACACCCGGGTTCAGAACAGCACAGGCGGGACAGGGGACATGCACAAACCAAACCGGTATCGCACCCATCTCTGCGGCGAGATCCGCGCCGCCCACGTCGGACAGACGGTCACGCTTTCCGGATGGGTCCACCGCAAGCGCAACTTCGGCGGCCTCTACTTCCTCGTGCTGCGGGATCACTCGGGCATCGTCCAGGTGGTCGTCGGCACCGACGCCGGGTTCCATGAGCAGGCCGAGCAGATCCGCCTGGAGAGCGTGGTCCAGATCGAGGGGGAGGTCATCCCGCGGGAAGAAGGCAACGTCAACCCGAACATGCCCACCGGAGAGATCGAGGTGAAGGCGCGATCCTTCACCATCCACTCCACCTCCGAGATCCTGCCCTTCGCCATCGCCGACGAGATCGACGCCTCGGAGACCGAACGCCTGCGCCACCGGTTCCTGGATCTCCGCCGGGACCGGCTACAACGCAACATGGTGCTCCGTTCGCGGGTAATCCAGTCGATCCGTCGGCGGATGACCGAGATGGACTTCCACGAGTTCCAGACCCCCATCCTGACCTCGAGCTCGCCGGAGGGAGCGCGCGACTTCCTGGTGCCCAGCCGGCTGCACCCGGGGAAGTTCTACGCCCTGCCGCAGGCGCCGCAGCAGTTCAAGCAGCTCATCATGGTGTCGGGGTTCCCCCGCTACTTCCAGATCGCGCCCTGCTTCCGCGACGAGGACGCGCGGGCCGACCGGTCGCCGGGCGAGTTCTACCAGCTCGATCTCGAGATGGCCTTCGCGGAGCAAGAGGACGTCTTCTCGGTTCTCGAAACGCTGCTGACGGGGCTCTTCGCCGAGTTCAGCGACTGGCAGAGCACGCCCGCGCCCTTCCCCCGCCTGACCTATCGGGACGCGATGCTGCGCTACGGCAGCGACAAGCCGGATCTTCGTTTCGGGTGCGAGATCGTGGACGTCTCCACCCTCTTTGCCTCCTCGGGATTCCGGGCCTTCCAATCCGTGGTCGACGAAGGGGGCGTGGTCCGCGCTGTTCCGGTGCCGGGCGCCGCGGGCCAGTCGCGCAAGTTCTTCGATGGACTGGACGCGTTCGTGAAGGAGCATGGCGGCAAGGGCTGCGCGTGGCTGGCGTTCCCCGAAGGGGGCGAGGCCAAGGGTTCGGTGGCGAAGTTTCTGGATGCGGCCCTGCTCGAGTCGCTCAAGGGCCTCCCGGGCGCCGGGCCGGGTTCAGCCGTCTTGCTCCTGGCGGGCAAGGCGGCGGAGGCCGCCACGCTGGCCGGCCGCGTCCGGCTGCGCGTGGCCGACGAGCTCGACCTGCGGGAGAAGAAGGCCTACCGCTTCTGCTGGATCGTCGACTTCCCCATGTTCGAGTGGGACGAGGAGCACCAGAAGGTCGAGTTCTCCCACAACCCCTTCTCCATGCCGCAAGGGGGGCTGGAGGCGCTGGAGACCCAGGACCCGTTGACCATCCTGGCCTACCAGTACGACATCGTCTGCAACGGTGTCGAGCTCTCCTCGGGCGCCATCCGCAATCATCGTCCCGACATCATGTACAAGGCCTTCGAGATCGCGGGACACGACCGCTCGGTCGTGGATGATCGCTTCGGCGGGATGATCCGCGCGTTCCAGTTTGGCGCGCCGCCGCACGGCGGGATCGCGCCGGGGGTGGACCGCATCGTCATGCTCCTGGCCGACGAGCCGAACATCCGCGAGGTGATCATGTTCCCGATGAACCAGAAGGCGGAGGACCTGCTGATGGGGGCGCCGTCGGAGGTTCGTCCGGCGCAGTTGGAGGAGCTGCATATCCGGGTGGAGATGCCGCGGGATTGACCCCTTCCGGCCGCGGGACCGGCGGGACGCGAGGAAGACCGTCCAATAACACCCTCTTGGATCGATGATCTGGCCACCTTTCGAACTGACGAAAGGCGGCCATCACGGCACGCTCGACTCCAGTCATGGCCACTTTTCAATGAGGTGGAGCCGATGTCCGAGAGGCCATTCGTCGGACGAGACCGGTAACTCGCCGACCTCAAGAGGGTGATCGAGGACGACCGCGCCTCGAGTATGACGGCCATCTCCGGCCGGCGCCGGATCGGCAAGGCTCACCTGGACCGGGAAGCCGGTCCGGGGATGGATCTTCTCCACCTCAGGGGTCTCGAGGGGATCGGCACGGCCGGGCAGAAGAAGCATGACTCCATGACCCTGGAACGTCTCCGGCTCGCCCCTCTGACTCCGTCCATCCCCCGGCCTCGCTTCGATCCTGACCGCCGAAGAGTGGTCGCGCCTCAACGCGGCCGCGCCCGACGACGCCGTCCGTTCGGATGTCCTGGACAAGACCCTGATCTGGCTGATCGGGCACGATCGTCCCTCGGGATCTCCGCTCGTTCGGTCAACTGGAGCCGTGCGGCTCGCGGTTTCCGGAAAACTCCGGCGACCGGGCGAAGGAGTATGATGGTCCGCAGATGCGGCCGCGGGAGGAACCGAGAACATGATCGCTGCCATCCTGGTTGCCGGCCTGGGATGTCTCATCCTGGGTTACTTCGTCTACGGGCGCTTCCTGGATCGCGCGCTGGGGATGGATCCGGACCGTCCCACCCCAGCCCACCAGCTGCGCGACAACATCGACTTCGTCCCATCGAAGCCGGCCATCCTGCTGGGGCATCACTTCAGCTCGATTGCCGGCGCGGGTCCGATCGTCGGACCGGTCATCGCCGCGGCGGCCTTTGGCTGGTTGCCGGCCGTCATCTGGGTGGTGTTCGGCTCGATCTTCATCGGAGGAGTCCAGGACTACGGGTCGCTGATCGCCTCACTCCGGCACCGGGCGCGTTCCGTGGCGGAACTGGCCCGTGAGGAGATCTCCCCCCTGGCGCGGACCCTCTTCCTGCTGTTCGTCTGGTTCGCGCTGGTCTATGTCGTGGTGGTCTTCACCGATCTGACGGCCACGACCTTCGCGGAAGATCCGGGTGTGGCTTCTTCCTCCGCGATGTACGTGGCTCTCGCCGTGGCCCTCGGACTCATGGTCTATCGCCTGGGAGTCGGGCTCGGTCGTGCCAGCCTCCTCCTGGTTCCGCTCGTCTTTGTCGGAATCTACGCCGGCCAGCAGCTGCCCTTGCCTCTGCCGGTCGAGGATCCCAGGCGTTGGTGGAGCATGATCCTGCTCGCCTATTGCCTGTTGGCTTCCGTCCTGCCGGTGTGGCTGCTGCTTCAGCCGCGCGATTATCTCTCCTCGTTCCTGCTCTACGTCTGCGTGGGAGGGGGCGTCATCGGAGTTCTGCTGGGAGGCGGCCGGATCGCGCCGGGGACCGAGACGCTGCCGGCGCTGCTCTCTTTCAAGGACGCCAACCTGGGGCTTCTCTTTCCGGCCATGTTCATCACCATCGCCTGCGGCGCCTGCTCGGGGTTCCACTCGATCGTCGCCTCCGGCACGACCGCGCGCCAGATCTCCAGCGAGCGGCACGCGCGGCCGGTGGCCTATGGCGCCATGCTCCTGGAAGCGGTGCTGGCGCTCCTGGCCGTCGGAGCCGTCCTCCTGGTGGGACCGACGGTGGCTCGAGGACAGGCGCCGACCGTCGTCTTCGGCAGCGCCATCGGGAAGTTCTTCGGGGTCTTCGGGCTTCCGCCGGCTCTGGGCGGTCACTTCGGGGCGCTGGCGGTCTCGACCTTTCTCCTGACCACGCTGGACACGTGCACCCGCCTGGGGCGTTACACGCTGGAGGAACTGCTGCGGCTTCCCAAGGGCAAGCCGGCCGTGATGGTCGCGGCCACGATCCTCACGCTGGCCTTGCCCCTTGTCATGACCCAGATCACGCTGCGCCTCCCCGACGGCACGCCGGCCGCTGCCTGGCGGGTGATCTGGCCGGTCTTCGGCGCGACCAACCAGCTGCTGGGGGCGCTCGCCTTGCTGGCGGTGACGGCCTGGCTGCGCAACAGCGGCAGGCGGTGGGCCTTCGCCGCGTGGCCGATGGCCTTCATGTCCACGGTAACGCTCATCGCCCTGGCGCAGCTCGTCTGGCGGTATGGCCCGGCCTCGCTCGTCGGGGGCATCGCCACTGCTCTCTTCATCCTGGCCGTGATCCTGATCGTGGAAACCGGCCGGCGTCTGGCGGCGGCGAGGGCGACATCTCGGGCTGGCGCCCGGCTCGACCCCGTCTAGGCTGCGGGGGGCCGGGGTAGCCGCCATTCTTGGAGGTGGATCATGATGCCTCGATTCGCGCAGAGCGCCCTCGCCGCGCTTTCCTTGGCTCTGGCCCTGTCAAACCCTCTGTCAGCCCAGGAGACGGCTCGGCCCGAGGCCGCCGAAGCCCCCCTCCATGGAGCGGATGGCGCCTGCCCGGCAGACTCTGTTTCGCAGGACTCCGCCGGAGTGCTGAGCCGGTGGGACTCCGCCGGCGCGCTGAGTTGGTGGGACCTGTCGAGGGAAGCGACCCTGGGCAGACCGCTCCACGCGGTGACCATTCGCGACACCCTGGAGATCGTGGCACGGCGTCGGGTCACTTGGCTTTCGACGACAGCGTTGGCGGCCCTGGCGTGCTCGACGGATGGAGCGAACCCGCAGCGGTCGTTCCTGCTCGCCACGATGCTCCGTCCCCGCTTCCGCGAGCGCACGCCCTTCGCCCGCGTGGTCATGGGGGCGGATCGCTTGGCCGCCGCCGGCGGCGCAATCGGCGGACTAGGCATGGTGGGTGGACTCTGGGGCGAGAAGACCACCGGGATCCTGATGGGTGCGGGCGCTGTCCTCGGCGCTGTGTGGGGAGGCACGCTGGGAGCCGATGATCCTGATCTGCGCCTGGGCATCGAAGCGGAGCCGCGACACCTCGGAATGGAACGGCGCTCGCCTGGACTACCGGGCCGCGATGAATGATCGGCTTCAGACCCGGCCGGGATCGTGATCGCGGAGGGCGCCGTCAGAGGGAAAGCCCGCGCCTACGCGCGCGCACGAGAGAGAGAGTCACGTAATCGGGTCTCCGGAGAATCCGGGGCGGTTCAAACCCGGGGCGGTTCAGTTCAGAGAGAGAGAGAGAGGGTGTGTGTGTGTGAGTGAGTGTGAGTGAGTGTGAGTGTGAGTGAGTGAGTGAGTGAGTGAGTGACGGGGATGAGGCGGCGGCGACTCATCCCCCATTTGTCACTCGGCACGGGAGGCAGGGTGGTGGTTCGTTCGGTGGCCTCTCACCGAGGCGCGCCGTAGGAAGTCGGTCCGCTCCCAACCGGCGCGACGACCTGCTATCTCGCCCGGTTCTTGTTCTTGTTCTTGATCTTCCCCCAGGTGGTCCGCTCGACCGGGTTGGGGTTGAGGCACGGATTGGGGTCGCACACCGTATAGGCGCCCTGCCAGATCCCGCCCTGACCCGCGCAGTCCTGCTGGGTGAGCAGGAAGCAGTCGGTGCTCACGCAGCACGCGCCGAAGATCAGGCACGGATTCGGGTCGCAGGTCGTCCCGACGCCCTGGAACACGCCGTCGCACTGGGCCTCCGGCACAACCAGGCACTCCTCTCCGACGCAGCATGCGCCGACCGGCTGCTCGCAAGGATTCGGATCGCAAGGCACGCCCGGCCCCTGGAACTGGCCGGCACACTGGTCTTCGGTCGTGATGAGGCAGTCAGGGCCGATGCAGCAGGCTCCCTCCAAACCGCCGCCTTGCGGACACACGAACGCGCCCGGCGTGTCGAAGCCGATGGAGCCGAAGCCGGCGATGTTATCGAGGATGGCGGGGATCGAGTCGTCGCCGAACATGCCGCCCAGGACCGGGTCGGAGTGCGCTCGCAGTTGGAAGACCGAGGGCGATCCCGAGTAGTTGTACCCCGCGAACCAGTAGCACTCGACCAGGCGGCTGGTCTGGGTGTACTGCCACACGATGGAGGTGCCGGTGTTCGGCTCCGGCCAACCGGCGCCCGGGAACTCGGCCGCGCCGTTGTTCGGGTCGCCGATGCAGGGCCCCCAGGCGAGCAGGAGGATGCTGGCACCGCTGTAATCGATGCCCCACGTCATGCCCCTGAGGCGTGGACTGCTGCCCTCCCCGAACGCCGCGTAGACCTTCCAGACCATGGGCTGGACGTCAGAGCTGCCATCCAGGCTCGTATCGACCGCTTCGCAGGAGCCGGGGATGACACCGGTCCCGCAGTAGGTGGCAACATCCGAGGTGTAGACGGTGGAGGCATCGTGGGCGACGATGGTGCCTCCGGCGTTGACCCCAGCCATCACCGGCGTGGTCAGTGCAAGACACACGCCTGCCAGCGCCGACAGTCTTGCAACCTGCAACGTCCGCTGCTTCATGCTCGCTCCCTTCTGTTGGGTCCGGGCGCTCCGTGCAGGGAGGCCCGGCCTCCGGGTCTGACCTTGTCCGTTGGGAAGTCTTGCGTTGCACCGCCGTTCGGGCTGGTACTCCCTTGGCCGCGAGAACGCTTTGGCCTCGCCGGCGTCCCAGCGACTGCGCCTCCCGGGATGTGTGACGCAAGATCTCTGCCGGAATGGCCCCGGACGTGAGCTAGCCCGCTAGAAGACCTCCGGGCACCAGGGCGCGCGGTCCCAGCGCAGCAGGTCGTCGAGGCGTTGGGCCGCCCCCTCGCGCCTCTCCATGGCCCGGCCGGAGCGTACGAGCTGGGCCATGGTGAATCCGCTCAGGTAGACCGATCCCAGCGCATTGATGTCACAGGCCAGGTCGGGATCCGCGGTCGTGCGGCCCAGCCGGCCGGCTCCGATCTCGTAGCGTCCCGTATTGGATTCCAGAAACTCGTCGGTGACCTCGACGACAACGGGAGCTCCCGGACGGATGGCGCGGGCCGCGAAGGCCGCGGGAACATCGATGATGCGGACCCAGAGGGTGTCGGACACATGCCAACCCATGGAACGGGGCCGCGCGAGAAGCAACTGCAGCGGGTGATCCACGGGCAGGAAGTGCGCCTTGACGCGGCCGATCCAGTCGATGTCGAGGAGAAACCGCCAGATCTCGCGCGTGGCCTCGGGAGTCACGCCCATGGCCTCGACGACGCTGATGTGGCCGGCGGCGACGCCTCCCTCCTTGGCGGCGTGGATCCGGTAGATCGCGTACCCGGCGGGCTCGCCGTCGAGCTCAAGAACGGCGCGTTGCTGCGGACCGCCGCCCATGCGGCGATTCTCGGGGTCGGCCAGGCGCCGCAACGTCCACCAGTCCTTCGAGCGGGCGCACATCCCTGGCGACACGCGACGGACCTGGTCGTAGACCCGGCTGATGGGCTCGACGGCTTCCTCCGCCCTGAGGAGACGGACCTGGCCGCGAGCCGCCGACGGGCGAGCAAAGGCGGCGGCGGTCTTCGGCAAGTCGATGCTGCCGCCGAGGGCGGCCATGCCGTAGCCGTAGCGGCTGTAGATCGTCTCCTCCGAGGCCCAGAGGTAGGCGACCGGCTCGCCCCGTTCCTGGATGGCCTCGAGCTGACTTCGCATCATGGCGCGCTGGATGCCGCGCCGACGGTGGGTCGGGTAGACGCCCACCACCGTGACCGCGGCGGCTGACACCATTCCGCCCGGCACCGTGAGCTCGTGGGTATAGGCGCCCGCTCCCCCGACGATGGCGCCGTCGATCCGGGCGGCGTGCATCCGGGAGGGGCCCAGGAGAGTCATCCAGCGATCGAGGTCTTCGGGCGCGAGGGAGAGGCCGAAGTAGTGCCAGATCGCTCCCAGCGCCTCCCCCAGGTCCTCGCGCGAACGGCAAAGCGTGATGGTCGGATTCATGTTGCCTCCCGCAAACAGGCGTCAGGGTTCCCGAGGGGGAACCCAAAGAGTCAAGCTTTCGCCGGTATGGAGCCACGCCCCTTGGAGTGCGCGACGCCAATGGTACATCAAGTCCGGTCGCTCCCCGGCGAAGGTGTGGTCTGCCGCATCCGGAAGTGGGGAACCGAGAAGCTGTCCGGCCGGGCCGCGAACTCCTGACGCGTCTTGTCGGAAACGAAGTAGAAGCGGCGCCCTCCGGCCTCGGCGACCGGCGAACGCTTCGTCGGAACGAACCGCTGCAAAGTCACCGGGTCGGTCAGCGGCCCGCACCAGCGGGTCGGATCGGCCTCGAAGCGGCGCCGGGCTTCGGAATCGGAGAAGTAGAAGATCTCGAAGTTGAGCGAGGCGCGCAGGGACTCCTCGATCCGCGCCTCGATCCGGTCGGTCATCAGGCAAGGGACGCGGATCTGCTGCTCCCGCATGTACGGATCGGGGTCTTGCACGAAGACCCTGACGCAGGGTGTTCAGCAGAATCCGACCGGCCGGCCATTGACGTAGATCGCGCGGATCCTGGGGTTGAGCCTGGAGGAGCGGACCATGCACCTGTCATTCAGGGTGCGGGTACGGTCGGCGTACAGCAGCCGCGGCAGGGCGGCGGTCGAGTCGTCATAGACCGGACACAGCCCTTCGTCGAGGATCGTTACCTGGCGCTCGTCCCCTCCGCAACCCGCGCCCCACGCGAAGACGAGAGCCGCGGCGGCCGGCACCAGCCAGCCGCGCTTCCATGAAACCGGTCGAAGGGCTCGCATACAGTTCTCCTAGCCTGATCTGTCCCGTGGTCGTCGCCTGGCCTCCCTGCCCTGGGACCGCGAAGAACTGCGGGAAGCGCGCTGTCGATGAGAGGGAATACCCGGACGGCACGTCCTTGCGACCAGGGCATTCAGGGCAGCCGCCGATTCTACCTCAAGCTGTCGGAGCTGGTCACGGCGAACTCCCGCAGCGCCTCGAAAATCCTCGGCAGAAGGCGTCGCCGATCAGGTGGATTGGTTGTGGAAGGAGTTCTGGTGTGCGGGTAGCGACGAGCGTTCGACGGTGGTCCCGCCGGCCGCTCCCACGCCTGTGGCCACAAGATCTGGCTTCAATCGATGAAGAACTGAGGCTATCGTGGGGAGTGCAGACCCGAAAGGCACATGAGAAGGACTGCGGGAAGCCAAGTGAGTGGCCAGACTGAGCGGTAGCCGGGTCGATCGGTAACCGGGCTGATCGGTCGCAGCGAGTCCTAGCGGTTAGAACGCGAACTTCAGCAGGTTCTCCGTCTGCCTCTCCCCCAGTGCGGCCGTCTTGACGCGCCGCCAGTAGTAGCTCCACCAGGAGCCGGGCAACTCGGCCCGCCGCGGGAACCGCCGCCTCGCGAAGACCTCGCTCCAACGCCACCGTCGCTGGACCACCCCGGCGGCCATCGCCGCCGTCTCTCCCGGCTGGTTCTCCCGCCGCCACTTGATCAGGTTGCGCCAGACCACGAAGATCGCCATCCGCTCCAACCCGCCCTGACGGCGCTTGTCGAAAGCGATCGTCTCCCGCCGATGATCCGCCTCGCAGTGACGCAGGAGCAGGTCGGCCAGGTTGACCGGGAACAAGGCGTTGCCTCGCGTCCGCGGGTCCTTCGAGGAAGTGCGGGCATGGGTGATCTCGGGTGCATCGTCGAGCTGGCGGAGGCGCCGGATCGAGCGGACATAGGCGGGATGCTCGTCACTGTGTAGATCGAGTCGGGGAGATTCGTCCGCCGGCAGCAAGGGGAACAGCTCCCGCAGCAGATCGTGGACGGAGTTCTCGATCGCCTTGGGATCGGGCCGGCCGAGCAGGTCCTCCAGCTGTTTGCGGCGCTCCTTCTGCCCCGGCGTCATGGTGCCCTTGCGCCGCAGGGGGGAGTCGTTGAAGTGATAGAGGCACCAGCTCTGTTGCCCGGCGGCGATGTTGATGTGGTAGGGGAAGAACTGGGAGTGCTCGAAGGTCTCGAAGCCGTCGAAGCAGACCGGCTCCTGGATGCGCGCCTGCGCGAAGAGCTGTCGATGGAGGACCAGGCAGTAGCGGGCGGCCCGGGTCAGGTGCAAGGCGACGGTGGAGTGGGAAACCCCCTGGGTCCGGGCGATCTGGCGGATCCCGGACCCGGCGACGGACTGGCGGACGATGTCCAGGAACAGGTCGTGGCGATGGAGCCAGTAGGTGGCGGAGAAGGTGCGGGCGGTGAAGGTCCTG
>JAKQSZ010000026.1 GCA_029569475.1 Candidatus Eiseniibacteriota bacterium
TTGTGGGACCTCCTTGTATTCTGGTTTGGTTTGGTCACCTCCAGAAATACAGGTGAGGTCTCACGCTGTGAAGCCCACAACTCCATATGAGATCCGATCTTAACGTCCCAGGTGATTTTGAATCATGCGAAGCTATTTAGATGCCGTGCTATCGCGCGAGGTCCGGCCGCTTGGCGCCGTGGATTTCTGTCGCATCGAGGCCGGAAGCCCGCGTCGGCTCGGCCGTCCGCCTTATTGGCCTGGCGCTACGGGCGATCCAGCCGGTGCGCCCGAGGAAGCCCGCCGCATCACCGCCTCGATTCCCTGCACGCGAGCGGAGTCGCCCCGTGCCGCGGCCAGCGACTCGCGGAAGAGCGGATCGAGCGAACCGGTCCGTCCGGTCGCGGTGTAGAGCCGGGCCAGTTGATCCACGATCATCGGCCTCCCGGGAGCCAGGCGCCGGCATGTCTCCAACGCCGCGATGGCCTGATCGAATTCCTCGCGGCGCGCGTGGTAGGCGGCCCGCAACCAGTGCGGTTGCACGTGATCCGGCCGCAACCCCTCGGCCACGCGGAGCAGGCTGTCCGCGCGCGGCCAGTCCTGCTGCTCGAGCGCGCTGGAGGCGAGATCGATCGTGACCATCATCGAGTCGTCCTCGGCCAGGCGCATCCCGGGAGGGATGAGGGCATCCTCCATGTGGCGCTGGAACTCGACCACGGTCTCGAGGTTGCGCTGCGCGACCGCGTAGTCCGGCTTGAGCCGCAGAGCCCGGGCCAGCACGGTCTGCGCCCGCGCCATGTCGCCCGACCGGATGAGAAGCTGGCCGAGCTCGTTGAGGTAGAGCGGATTGGTCGGACGCTGGCGCGCCAGGCGCCACATCAGCTCCCTGGCCTGGTCGTGCTCCTGCCGTGCCTGGTGGAGGGAGGCCAGGGTGAAGAGCGTGCCCGCGTGGGTCGAGTCGATGGCGAAGGCGGCGCGAAGCTGCTCTTCCGCGGCTCCGAGGAGAGCGTCTCTCTGATAGGCCTGCGCCAGCGCGACCCGGGCTTCCAGGTTGGACGGGTTCGTCCGCACCGCCGCCTCCAGCAGCGGAACAGCCGGCCGCACCGACTGCGTCTGGAGGAACGAACTCGCGGTCAGCCGGAGATCCTCGGAGGTGTCGCGCAGCGCCGAGGTGGGGGAGATCCAGCCGGCCCCCAAGGAGAGGAGGATGCCGGCCGCCAGGGCCACCAGGGAAGTGCGGAGCCGGGATCTCCTCGAGGCATCTTCCGCGGGCTCCTCGAGTCCCGAGCGCAAGCCGGCGAGCCACGCTCCACCCAGCGCGGCAAGCAGGGGCAGGGCCGCCTGTCGCGAAGCCGCGGAGGTCGGCCCGATCAGACAGGCGAGGGCCACGGCCGTCAGCCCGAGGCTCAACAGCCGGGTCAGGGGATCGCGCCGCCGCCAGACCAGCCCGGCCAGGCCCAGTCCGAAGAGAGCGGCGAAGCTCACGGCCGCGTAGCCGAACACCGGCGCGTGGCGGGTGAGGAGGAAGACCGGCGCGAGGTCATCGGGAATCGGGAAGGCGCCGATCGTCCCGGCGGCCTTGGTCAAGAGCACCCCGATCGTGCTCACCGGGTTCTCGACGGCCCGGCGGAAGCCCCGGGAAGCGTGGAAGCGCGCCACGTCTCCCCAGCCGCCTTCCCGGCCGAGGGCTTCCCAGGTGGCGGTTTGAAGCGAGATCTCGTCCCGCCACGCCGGCGGTTTCAAGGCGCGGGGGGTGCCTCCGCTGGCCGGATCGAAAGCGCGGTCGATGGACGGCCCCGCGCCCCAGTTGAGCACGAAGGCTCCCCCGTCGATGGAACCATGGCGGGCCATCAATCCCCCGCCGGCGACGAGGCAGACCAGGACGGGAACAAGAGCGGTCCCGAACGCGCGGCGTCCCTGCGGGGATCGCAGGTGATCCCAGGCCCAGAGCGCGGCCAGGGCCAGGAAAGGCAGGCTCTGGAGGAGAAAGCCGAAAAGCACGCAGGCGGAGAAGGCCAGGCCCAGGCCGATGCCAGGACGTTGCCGCTCCTTGTCCCACAGCCAGAGAGCGGCGGCCAGGGCGAGGGTGGCGAAGGTCACCGGCGTATACCGAGCGGCGAAGAAGCCGCCGAGCGGATCGAGGGCATAGAGGACGACCGCGACCACGGCGGCGCGGCCCCCCCAGTGCCTTCTCACGAGCAGCATGAGCAGGACGGCGGCGACGCCCTCGATGATGGACTGCAGGATGGCGAGAGGGCGGCTTCCGCCCTGCTCCAGCCCGGGGGCCAGGCGCACCAGGAGCGGGTAAAGGACGGACCCGTGCGGCAGCGAACCGGAGGCGCTCTCGGAGAGGGCGGCCTGCTGGTAGGCGGCATCTCCCAGCACCGGGTGCAGCACGATCGGCGCGTGCGACAACAGCAACGCGGCCGCGAGGCGAAGCCCGACCACGATCAAGGCCACGGCCAGCCAGGCCGGTGGGGCCGACGGATGGGGGAGCGCCGGTCGGGGCGGCCGGGGCTTCCGGGGCTTCGCCGCGGAGGTCGGGCCTCGGTCCTTCTTGGCTTGTGCTGCTTTGCTCATCGGCGAGCCTCCATGCGGCCATGCCGAACCGTTCAAGGGCAACGTTCGGCGAGCTTGCTGCGGATCGACCCCGGCACCGTCCCGGAACGCTCCAGCGAGTCCACCCACGCGCGGGCTGCGCTGCAGCCGTCGCGGGCCAGCAGGGCTTCGATCAAGGTGTCGGCGGCGTTGGCGTCGGGTCGTGCGGCATAGGCAGCCCGCGCCAGAGTAACCGCCTCGCCTGGACCGCGGCCACTGACCGCCAGGAACCAGGCCGCGTCATTCTGCGCCTCCGGATCGTCCGGCTCGGCCCGCAGAATGCGGCGATACATTGCCTCGGCCTCATCCTCCCGCCCGGCCTGCCAGAGCGCGAAGGCCCAGTTGTGATGGGCGCGACGGTTGCCCGGATCGCGCGAGACGGCATTTTCCCATGCGGAGGCCGCTTCGCTCCACCGGCTTTGCGCGGCCAGGGCGGAGGCGATGCCGATCGCCACGCGAGGATCCCCGGGAGGGAGCCGCGGCTCGACGGCGCGAAACGTCGATTCGGCTCGGGCCCCTTCGCCCGTTCCCAGAAAAGCGTTGGCCAACTCCAGCACGCCGGACGCGCGCAACTCGCCGCGCTTCGCCGGGCCCAGCAGCAGCGCGACCGCGGCCGAGGGGTTGCCGCTCTTGGCTTCGGCGGCGGCATGGACCTCCAGCCCCGCGGGATACGCCGGGTGGAGCAAGGTGGCTCGCCGGGCGGCCGCGAGGGACTCCTCGAGGCGATCCGCCTTGAAGAGAGCCTGGGCATGGTTGGCCTGCACGCGGGCCGAGCGGGGGCTCGCCTCGGCGGCGGCCGCGAAGAGGGTGAGGTTGCTCTCCCACTCGCGCGACCGGAGGAACGTGCGCACGCCCAGGAGGACCAGCCAGACGGCGGCGACGGCCACCAAAGCGCCGCGGGCGGACCCGGCGCTTCCCCGGCGCAACCGCGGTGCGCGGCGTCCCGGCGGTGGCGGAGCAGGAGGTCGTTGCGGCCGGGGATTCGCGTCTTGCTGCGACTGCGGGCTGGCGCTTCGCTGCGACTGCGGGGTGGCGCTTCGCTGCGGCTGCGGGCTGGCGCTTCGCTGCGACTGCGGGCTGGCGCTTCCCTGCGGCTGTGGGCTGACGCTTCCGTCCACCTGCGGGCTGACCCTTCCGTCCGGTGCCGTGCCGCAGCTCTGCTCCGGGCGCATCCCCAGGCGCGCGGCGGCAAGCGCAAGGATCCAGATGGCGCCCAGGCTCGGCAGGTAGACCAGGCGTTCAGCCAGGACGGTGCCGATCGGCAACAGGATGTTGCTGGTCAACGTTCCCGCGGCGACCAGGAACCCGATGCCCCAGAGCATCGCCCGATCGCGGCGGCGCCAGGCCCATAGCACCCCCCCCACGCCCGCCGAAAGCAGGATCGCTCCGCCCGCCATCCACGCGGTGCTGGGAACCAGCTGGGGGTAGCTGTAGTCCGGGGCCAGGGACCACGGAACGAAGAGGCGCGCCAGGAAGCTGAGTTGAAACCCCGCCGCCGCCAGGACGCGCGCCGGCAGGGGAGTGTGATAGAGCACGTTGTCGGAGATGCTCACCGCGCCGAGGCCGACGAGGTCTCCGAGGAAACGCACCCGCAGGATGAGCACGAGCGTCAGGGCCGCTCCCCACGCCGCCAGGACCAGGCGCCAGCGCGCGGCCGCGGGCTTCGCGCTGTCCTCGCGTGCCGGCGGTGGAGCCGGCAAGCGCGGGAGGATGAGGTGCACGACCGGCAGGGCCACAAGCCCGGCCGCGTTTTCCTTGGAGAGCAGGGCGAGCGCGAAGGCAAACGCGCTGATGGCCAGAACCCAGCCGCGCCGGGGAGCGCCGGTGAAGGCAAGCGCGGTCAGATAGGCCAGGAGCGAGCCGGCGGCCGCCCAGAGCTCGGCCTGTCCGGTGATCCAGGCGACGGCCTCGCTGCGCAAGGGGTGAACTGCCGCGATCAACGCGGCCCAGAGCGCGACCGTGGCGTGTTCGGGAAACAACCGGCGGAGCGTCCCGAAGAAGAGCAGCGTGACGGCGCCGTGGAGCAGGAGGCTCAGCAGGTGGAAAGGCCGAGGATCGGCTCCGAAGAGGCGGTACTGCAGCCAGAAACCGAAGGTGGTCCACGGGCGGTAGAGCCCGGTGCCCGGCTTGTCGTGCCAGTACGGGCTGCTCCAGGCGCCCGCCGGACCCGGCCCGGTGACGGCCGGATTCTCGGAGATCAAACCATCGTCGTCGTAGACAAAGCCATTGCCCACGATCGCGAGGTAGGGCACCCAGGACGCCACCAGAAGGATCAGCAGGGTTCTCAACGGCGCACTTTCAGATCGGGGAGGGAGTCCTCCGGCGCCCAGGCTTCCCGGTCCACCAGCAGGAGGAGCCGTCTGCCCGAAACCCAGTCCTGGCGGTACTGGCGGAGCGCCTCGACGGGACGCATGGCCGCCAGCGAAGCGACCAGGAGGCTCATCGGATAGTCCACCTGATTCGCATCGATGCGCCGCTGGTGCGGCGGAGGGATCTGCGGCAGCGACGGCCAGGCCGGCTCGGCCTGGGGATTCCGCGCGCCTCCCGCGGGCGCGTCATCGGCCAGCCCCAGGACAAGCACGCGCCGGATCCCCGCCTGTTCCCACTGCCGGCGCAGCTCCCTGGCCTGCTCGTAGTAGGCCGCGGCCGAGTCGAGCGGCGTCGGGACCAGGCCGGCCGGATTGGCCGCGGCGGCAGGTGGAAAGGAGCCTGCCCAGGCGAGCCGATCCCACCAGCCGTTCCGCTTCCCGTAGTACTCCATGCTCGGACGCGACAGCGGTCCGAAGACCAGCGCATCGCCGGGCCGCACCTCTACGGCCAGCACCCGGGCCAGCTCGCGGTCGGATTGTTTGACGATCCTCGAGGATCCCGAGAGCACCGGCGCCAGGACGACGACCCCGCTGATCGCCCAGACCGCCAGGCAGGCCCGGCCGGCCCAGGCCGGACGCAGGCAGGACCACCCGGCGCCCAGGAGCAGGAGCAAACCCGGGAGAGCCAGGCTGTCGGTCCGGCCGACCACGTAGGCCGGGGCCGCGACCAGGCTGACCAGGACAAGGCCGGCCAGGGGTACGAACGAGGCAAGCAGCGCGGCTGCCACGAGGGTGCGCCGCGATCCCTCGGGATCTTCGTTCAGCCAGCTGGTCGCGCCCCGTGGCAGATAGGGGCGCAGGAGCAGACCGAGGCCGGCCAGCGTCCCCACGACCCCAAGCGCCAGCGTGAGCGCGCCCAGCATGGGAAACCCGGCGCCCGGCAGCGGCACGGCCGGACGCACCAGGGAGACTCCGCCGTTGAGGAACGCGGCCCAGGAGTAGAGTGGGGCCAGCGGCAACGGCCGCCCGTGTTTCCACCATTCTCCCATCCACGTGTTCAGCTCGTCGTGCACCCCCACTTGCGCCAGCAGGCGCAGGCCCCAGGGGATCGCCAGGATCACGCCCGCTCCGAGGATCCAGAGCGGCCACCTCGACCGCGGCGTTGGCCGGGGACGGCGCAGCACGGCCAGGCCCAGCGCGGGCGGAACCAGAAGAACTCCCAGGTTGTGGGCGTACATCAGGGAGAGTCCACCGGCGAGGAAGAGGATCGCGGGGCCGAGGCGGGGCCGGCGGCGCAGCTCCAGCGCGGCGAGCAGCAGGAGCAGACCGGCCAGGTGCAGGAAGCTGTAGCTGCGGGCCTGGCGCGCATGGAAGCTCGCGACGGCCGAGAAGGCGACGGTGACCACGACGAAGTCGGAGGACCGCGGCGCGTGGCGGCGGGCCAGCACCCAGGCCACGGCGACCGCCGCGAGACCGCAGAGGGCGGAGAAGGCGCGGATCCCGGCCTCGCTGTCGCCGGTCACGGCGATCGCGCCCTTGACGAGGTAGTAGTACAGAGGAGGGGCATCGTCGGAGCCCAGGCTGGTCCAGATCTCCTTCCAGGAACTCCAGGCGGCGTTGGCCGTGTAGGCTTCATCGCACCAGAGCGACTCCAGGCCGAGCATCCCGAAACGGAGCCCGGCCGCGGCAAGCAAAGCCAGGAGCGCGAGCAACCAGCCTCGTGTCATGCCGAAGGGTGCGGCCGGTGCCCGGTCTGGTGTCATGCCGAAGGGCCCAGGCGGGGTCTGATGGTGTTCCCCACCCTTGCCCGGCGGCCGCGCCTGGCCGGCAGACGGGTTGTGCGTCCGGTCCCCTGCGCCTCTCGTCATGGTCTGGCCGCCGGCGAGGATGGAGAAGACGGCCGGGCCGCCACTGCCATCAGGGAGAGACCGAAGGGGCAGTCCGCCCATCGCAGCCAGCCGCGTTCCAGCGCCAGCACCGCCCCCAGCCCGGCGTTGAGCGCGGGAGGCAGCCCGCCGACATCGCTCCCGTGGCCGCCCCGGCGCAGCCGCCGCACCAGGGCCAGCGCGGGGAAGAGCAGGGTGTTCCAGTAGGTGACCCGCAGCGGTTGGAGTCCCGCTGCGCGGAGCAGCTTCACCAGGCCCGGCCGCGTGTAGCGGCGCGCGGTGTGGACGGCCTCGTCGTGGCTGGAGCGCAGCGCTTCATAGGCCGGCAGGTTCAGGAGGACCAGGCCGCCGGAAGCCAGGCAGCGCCGAAACTCGCGGAGCGCCTCGAGATCGTCCGCCACGCCGCGGTGGTAGAGCACGTCCAGCGAGACCACCGCATCGAAGCTTCCCTCGCGATAGGGGAGCCGGCTGACGCTGCCGCGGACCAGGGGCCAGGGACGGCGGCGGGCCGCATAGGCGACTGCGAGCGGGCTGAAGTCCAGGCCGTGGACAGAGCCGAGATCCTCCAGTCGCAGCAGCATGCCGCCGGTTCCGCAGCCGGCGTCCAGGATCCGCAGCGGTCGCGAGCGCGCCGCTCCGTCCGGGACGGTGTTCCGCCCGGGAGCTTCCGCGAGGAACCTCCGCAGCTCCCGCGCGGCCAGCTCCCGGAGGCCCCGGTACCACCAGTAGCTCTCCTCGAGGGCGAAGATGTTGCCGTACTCGTCCGGCTCCATGGGAGTGCGCCGGGTCCCGTCAGGAACGGGAGATCAGCACGACCCCCACGCAGATGACGAGGGCTCCCACCCAACGCAGCAGGCTGACGTGTTCCTTGAGGATGACCGCCGAGAAGACCAGCACGAGGATGTAGCCGATGGACAGCATCGGATAGGCCCAGGAGAGGTTGACCCGCGAGATGGCGGCCAGCCAGAACATGGCGCCGATGGCGAAGAGCACGAAGCCGACCAGGATCCTGGGATGGGTGAGGATCCGGCCGAGCGTGCCGAGAAGGTTGTCCAGTCCGAAAACCCCGATCTGGTTCATGCCCGACTTGAGCATGAGCTCGCCGCTGACCGAGAAGCAGATGGCGATGAGCACGAGGGCGAAAGCGGTCATGCCTCCTCCAGTGGGTGCGGTTCTCCGCGCAGGACTTCACGAATCGCCGTGATGATCGCCTCAAGCTGATCGGACCGCAGCTCCGGGTAGAGCGGCAGGGTGGCGATCCGGCCGGCGCGGGCTTCCGCGTGGGGGAACGATCCCGGCCCGAGTCCCAGCCAGGCGTAGGCCTTCTGCAGGTGGATCGGACGTGGATAGTGCACCGCGGTGCCGACGCCCCGCCTCTCCAACTCGGCACGGAAGCGATCCCGCCGGGCCACCTGCACCACGAAGAGATGCGGCGAATCCGCCGCCCCGGGGTCGGGCGGCAGCGCGAGAGGACAGTCCCGCAGTTCCTCACGGTAGGCGCGGGCGATCTCGCGACGGCGCTCGATCCAACCGCCCAGGCGGGGAAGCTTGGCGCGCAGGACGGCCGCCTGCATCTCGTCGAGGCGGCTGTTGAAGCCGATCGAGTCGCTCTGGTACCGCGCGGTCTCGCCGTAGTTGCGCAACTCGCGCAGGCGCCGGTTCAGCGCGGGGTCGTTCGTGGTGCACGCGCCCCCGTCGCCGTAGGCGCCGAGGTTCTTCGTCGGGTAGAAGCTGAAGCAGCCGACATCCCCGACCGACCCGGCGGAGCGGCCTTCCCACCGGGCGCCGTGCGCCTGGGCTGCGTCCTCGATCACCGGGATCCCGCGGCGCCGGGCCAGCTCCAGGACCGGTCCCAGGGGAACGCACCGCCCGTAGAGGTGCACGGGTATCAGCGCCCGGATGTCCGACGTCAGCCGGCGCTCCAGATCTTCGAGGTCCAGCAGTCCCGTGCGCGGATCCACGTCGGCGAAGGCGGGGATGCAGCCCGCCTGCACGATCGCGGCCGCGGTTGGCACGGCGGAGTTCGGAACGGTCAGCACGCGATCGCCGGCCTTGAGCCCGAGCGCCCGCAAGGCCAGGTGGATCGCGTCCGTCCCGGAGGCTACGCCCGCCGCGTGCGCCACGCCGACGAAGGATGCGAATTCTTCCTCGAAGAGCCGTCCTTCCTCTCCCAGGACGAACCAGGAACGGGCCAACACCCGGTCCAGGGCGGCCCGGAGCGCGCCCTCGTGTTCACGGAACTGCGCGCTGAGATCGCAGACCGGGATCGTCGTGGGGATGTTCATCACTCGAGATATCGCTCCAGGTGCTGGCGGTAATAGGCGATGGTGCGGCTCAGGCCTTCGCGCAGACTCACGCGCGGCGACCAGCCGGTTCCCTCACGGAGCTTGCGGTAGTCGCCGTAGTAATCGCCGATGTCGATGCGGCGGGCTTCCTCGGGAAAGGGAACCACCCGGTACGCGCTGCCGGGACAGAGCTCGGTCAGGGTCTGGACGAACTCCGCCAGGGTCACGACCTCGTCATGACCCAGATTGTAGATCTCCCCGAAGGTCTCCGGGTCCGGTCCCACCATGAGGAGGGCTTCCACCGCGTCGTCCACGTAGTTGAGGTCCCGCTTCTGCATCCCATCGCCGAAGACCTCGATCTCGCGGCCCAGCAGGGCCAGGCGCACGAACCACGGGACGAAGCCCTGCCGGTTGTGCTTGAGCAGCATCCGCGGCCCATAGGTGTTGGTCAGGCGCAGGCAGGTCGTGGGGATGGCGTAGACCTGGTGGTAGAGAACGTGGTACCACTCGCCGGCCATCTTGCTGATGCCGTTGAAGTCGACCGGCCGCAGGATGTGGCGCTCGTCGACCGGGAGGTACTCGGGCCGCCCGTACTGCTGGCGGGTGCTGGCGTAGACCACGCGGATCCCCGGGTTATGGGAGCGGCAGGCTTCCAGGATGCTGAGCTGGGCGCGGCAGTTGATGTCCAGGTCGGTCTGCGGGTCACGCATGGAGTCGATGTGGCTGACCTGGCCGGCGAGATTGAAAAGGTAGTCCTGGTCGCGCACCAGCCACGCCATGGAGTGGGGATCGCGCACATCGGCGATGTTGACGCGGACGCGATCCTCCAGGCCGTGGATGTTCCAGAGATTGCCGCCGTAGGCCGGGATGAGGGAGTCGATCAGGGTGACCTGCGCGCCCAGATCGACGAGACGGTGCGCTAGGCTGCTGCCGATGAACCCGAGCCCGCCGGTGATCAGGCAGCGCGATCCGCGGTAGGCCTCGCTCCATTGCGGCTTCATGAACGCTCCCCCTTCGCTTCGGGCGCGGCGTGGCGCGCCCGCCTGGGCTCGGTCACGAAGATCCTCCACCAGAGCCCGCCCATGCCCCAGACCACGCGGGCGACGCGGGGGATGTTGAAGAACTGGGACCGGCCGTGCATGCGGTGGTAGTGGCGCACCGGCACCTGGGCGATGCGGAAACGGCCCTGGGCGATGCGGGCCATCAGCTCCACGCAAATCAGCCCGGAGTCGACCGTGAGGCCGACCCGGTCGAAGACCGTGCGGCGGATGAGCCGGAAGTCGCAATCGACATCACGTACCGGCAGGCGGAAAAGGATGCTGGTGAAGTGGTGATAGACCCGTCCCACCACCGCGCGGTAGAACGGGTCGGAACGCCGGATCTTGTAGCCGTTGACCAGGTCGGCGTTGTCGCGCCGCGCCCACAGACCGGCCAGCTCGCGCACGTCGTACTGGGCATCGCCGTCGGTGTAGAAGATGAAGTCCTTGCTGGCGGCCGCGAAGCCGCTGCGGAGCGCGCCGCCGTACCCGCGGTTGCGCTCGTGGGTGACCACCTTGAAGGTGTCGGGGTAGAGGGCGCGCAGCTCGTCCAGGATCAGGCCGACATGATCGGGGCTGGCGTCGTTGACCACGATGACCTCGAAGTCGGTGGTCAGGTCGCGGGCCACGCGATGCGCCAGCGTGACCATGGAGGCGATCGTGCCCCAGTCGTTGTACGCCGGGAAGAAGATCGAGAGACTGTCCTGCGGCTGGCTGTTCAAGACCCGGATCCGCCCGCGTTTCCTTGTTCCTGGCGCCTCCATTGTTACCGCGACCTGACTACGGCAACGGCCGGCGCCTGCCCTTTCTTGACTCCTGTCCTCGGGACGGGACCTCGGGAGAGTAGCACGCGGCGCCCGGCCCGTCTCATCCGGAACGCCGAGGCCGGTGCGCGAAGGAGCGGACCGACGGGTGGCCGGGCGATGGGGGTTGCGGTTCGGTCGCCAGCGGTCGATGCTCGTACTGGTTGGAGAACGATGCGGGGGGCAGGCGCGAACCTGCCTGCATCGCCGCCCCCGGAGTGGGGCAACGAAGGTGGGTGTTCGCCCTCGCCGGTCGAGCGCGGCGCGGGCGGCACCGCCTTGCGGGTGAATGCCCGTTTCGAGACTTTGCGCCCGGCGCTCGCATCAACCCAGGGGAGTGGCGTCATGGACATGAATCTGCTGGCGGCCCGTATGTCCATCCTCAAGGGATCGGACATCCGCTCCATCCTCAAGCTGGTCCAGCAGGACCTGATCTCCCTGGCCGGCGGGCTGCCGGCGCCGGAGGCCTTCCCGGTCCAGGATCTCATCGAGATCAGCGCCGAGGTCCTGCGCACGGAAGGAGCCTCCGCGCTGCAGTACGCGGCCACCGAGGGGCTGCCGTCGCTGCGCTGCGCCGTCGCCGAGCGGAACAACCTCCTCTGGGGGACCGAACACTCGGCCGAGGAGGTCCTCATCACCACCGGCTCGCAGCAGGCGCTGGACCTGGTGGGCAAGCTTCTTCTCGACGACGGGGATGAGGTCCTGTGCGAGAGTCCGACCTACATCGGCGCGATCTCGGCCTGGAACATCCATCGTCCCCGCTGGATCGAGGTGCCGTGCGACGACTACGGCATGGTTCCCGAGGCGCTGGAGCGCTGCCTCGCCGAGGCCCGGCGCGCCAAGATGATCTATGTGGTGCCCAACTTCCAGAATCCCTCGGGACGTACGTGGAGCATGGAACGCCGCGCCGCCCTGATGTCCGTGGCGGAACCGCGCGGGCTCGCCGTCATCGAGGACAACCCTTACGGCGAGGTCCGTTTCGAGGGCGAGCACCTGCCATCGCTGCGGACCCTGGACCGCTCGGACCAGGTGATCAGCCTCGGCACGTTCTCGAAGATCTTCTGTCCCGGCCTGCGGCTCGGTTGGATCACCGCGGCCCGCCCCATCGTCGAAAAGCTCAGCCTGGTCAAGCAGGGAGCCGATCTGCACAGCCCCACCTTCAATCAGATGATGGCCGCTCGCTACCTCGAGCGGGTGGACTTCGCCTCCCGCATCGGGGAGATCATCGAGCTCTATCGCCCGCGCCGCGACGCCATGGCCGCCGCCCTGACCGAACTGGTGCCGAGCGCGTCCTTCACCCACCCTCAAGGCGGGCTGTTCCTCTGGGTGACGCTCCCCGAGACGATCGATGCGCGCGCGTTGCTGGAGACCTCCCTGGCGCGGGGGGTCGCCTTTGTGCCGGGGGAGGGGTTCTTCCCCAACGGTGGCCGCCGTCATCATCTGCGGCTGAATTTCTCCTACACCTCCGAGGAGACGATCCGGGAGGGGATCCGGCGCATCGGCGGCGCGCTGGCCGAGCACATTGCGCTGGCTGGTCCCTCTCGACATACTCGATCATGATGACCAGAGGGTCCGGCACGCCGCCGCCCCGTGAGAACAAGCCACAGCAACGAGGAGATCCACTCGATGAGGCACGCGGGCTCGCCGCAGAGGTCCGATTTCAGCCCAACCGGGCGTGAGCGCGTCTTGACGTGGGAGCGTCGCTCTTCGGGCCACCCCGCGCTCGGGCGCGCCCGCAGGTGGTCCGGTCTGGTGGGTGTCCTGGCCGCCGTCGTCGTGCTGGCGCAGGCCGCCTGCGAGTCCTCGGGCCAGGGTTCGAAAGGACCGGCGGCCATCTCGGTGGGACCCCGGCGGGTGACGTTGGGAGAACTGCAGCAGGCCTTCGAGGCCCGGCGCTCGGCCGACAGCACCATGGCGGCGGACACGGCCGCGGTACGGCGCTTCGTGACGGAGTACGCCGACAAGGTGCTCATGGAGGTCATGGCGCTGGACGCGGTGCCCGTCCTGGAAGGCACGCCCAAGCAGAATCTGGCGGACATGGCCGAGCAGGCCATGGTGCGGGCCTTGCGGGATCAGGAGTTCCGCGAGGCGAATGAGGTCAGCGCCAAGGAGCTCAAGCGCGCCTACGAGATGCTCGGCCGGCGGCTGAAGCTTGGCTACATCCTGGTGGCCGACCGGGGCGAGGCCGAGCAGATCATGCGCGCCGTCCGCGAGGGGGCCGTCTTCTCCAGGGTCGCGGCGCAGAAGAGCCTGGACGAGAAGAGCCGGGCCCAGGGAGGCGATCTCGGCTGGTTGGGCTTCTACGACCTCGACCCCAGCGTGCGCGAGCACGTCTTCGCGCGCCGGCCTGGAGAACTGGCCGGCCCCTTCTCCTGGAACGCCGGTTGGCAGATCTTCCGAATCGAGGAGGAACAGCCGAACCCCGACCGCAAGTCGCTCGAGGAGGAGCGCAAGATGCTCGAGATGGGGCTGCGGATGGATCGGCTCCAGAAAGCGCAGGGCGTCTATTACGAAGGGCTTCTGAAAAAGTACCAGCTGACCTTCGTGCCCGAGCAGGTGGCATGGATGACGGTCACCCTGCGGGAGAAGACGCGCGACCTGGATCGGACCATCAAGCCGGCGGAGTCAGATCCGTTGGGGATGGAAATGGCCACGACCGGCACGAAGCCGGTCTGGACCGAGCCCCCGATCGCCCTGGCCGACACCGGCAGGGTGCTGGCGACCTTCGATCCTCCGCACGGGCGTGTCACCCCCTACCTGGTGATCGACCAGCTTCTGTCCGCGCCAACGGCCGGCTGGCCGCGCTTCGAAAGCAGCCGCGACGTCGAGGGAATCATCCGCGCCCTCGTCCTGGAGCGCCTGGAGATCCGGGAGGCGCGCGCCCGCGGCATCGACCAGCTTCCCGCGGTCGTGGCGGAGGTGGAGCAGAGGGAGAAGGAGGTCCGCGGCCGCGTCTTCTATCGCACCTTCGTCCGCGCCCGTGCCCGCCCCGAGATGGACGTCGTGCGCCGTTTCTACGATGCCCACCAGGAGGACTACCAGGAGCCGGAGCGGCGCCGCTTCGTGGCGATCAACTCCGCGGTCTGGGACAACGCGGTCCGCGCCTCGGAGATGCTGCGCGCCGGGCGTGGAGTCGATGAGGTTGCCTCGGCGCTGGCCGCGGACACCACGTTGAAGTCCACGGGTTCGGCGGGCACCAATCTGCTGACCTATGGGCAGTCCCCGTTGCTCGACCGTTTTCTCTTCCGGCTTCCGGCCGGGGGGGTCTCCGATCCGATCCGTGTGGGCGGCTCCTTCACGGTGGCCAAGGTGGTCGAGATCCAGCCGGCGCGGTTGAAGCCCTTCGAGGAGGTGTCTACCTCGATCCAGGCGATGATCGGCTCGACGCGAGCCGACTCGATCCTGGCGATCCTCAAGGAGGAGAGCCGCGAGAAGCACCCGGTTCGGATCGACTGGTCGGTCGTGCGCCAGTTGAAGATCTCTTAGCCCCAGCCGGGTCAGGGTTGGTCCGCCACCAACCCACGGCCTCTGGCCGCGCGACCCGAAGAGCTCCGAGCGGTCCGTCGGACAAAAGCAGGCTCTCGCTCCGGAAGGCCCCGCGTGGGGGGAGGAGAGCCAACTGCACGACTTGGGTGCCTGGCGGATCCAGTTAGCGGATCCAGTACTTGACGACGTACGAGAGCATGAAGCCGACTTGGGCGGCGAACATCATCTGGTACATGTGCCGCCAGGAGGGGTGGTTCTCCGTGCGGGTGAGCTCGTCCGGATCCCGCAGGATCAACGAGACCGTGTAGACCCCCCAGCCCGCCAACAGAAGACCGAGCGGGATGAGGAACCAGGGATCTCCCGTCAGCCAGCCGGTGATCGAACCGAGGGGGATGAGGAGAAACGGGAGCACGAAGAAGGGCGAGATCATCCACGCGGCCTTGCGGGCGCCGAAGCGCACCGGCAGCGTGTTGCAGCCGTCGGCGGCGTCGCCCTTCATGTCGGCGAAGTCCTTGGTCGTGGTCGCCCCGAGGAGGAATCCTCCGAAAATCATCCCGATGTACCAGGGTTCCCCGTCGCCGATCACGGTCCGCACGGTGGACCATCCGGCCACCTTGAGGAGGAGCCCGCGGGGGATCGCGATCGTGATGTTGGCCAGCGCGCCGAACCGCTTCGTTCGCAGCGGAGGCACCGAGTAGATGATCGTCAGAAGCGCGGCCAGGGTGGCCAGCGTGAAGCACTGCCAGTTGACCAGGGCCGCGAGCAGGGCGGCCAGGAGATACAGGAAGAGCGTCACCCAGGCGGCCTCCCGGATGCTCATGCGCCCGGAGGGGATCGGACGCCGCGGCTTGTTCACGCGGTCGATGGCGAGGTCGTAGATCTGGTTGATGCCATTGGACGCGCCGTTGAGGGCCGCGGCCATGGCGGTACCCAGGGCGATCTTGAGGACCAGCATCGGCCCGAAGTCGACCGGCACGCCGGCGCCCAGGGCGGTGACCCCGCCGGAGAGCATCCCCAGGGCCGGCGCGATCAGGGTGAAGGGCCGGGCGAACTCCCAGTAGAGCTTGATGCGTCCGCTCGTGGCGTTGGGGGACTCCGCCGCGAGGGCGGCCGGCGGCCGGGTTGTCTGGGACATGGGATGATCCGACTCCTCATGGGGCTGGCTGCGATTCTGCACTCGTGAAGACTACCCGCTTCCACTCTATCGGTCAAAGCTCCCGGCTCCCTGATCGGGCGGGCGGGACCCCGGCGCCACGTTGACTCGTCCGACCCTGGGTGCCATGATGCCCCCATGGCTGCGGGCCAACTCTTGGATGGGACGCCGGCGATGTCCCTCTTCACCGCGGCGGCGGCCCTCGGTCCCGCCGCCGTTTCCGGTTTCGCGCCCCAGACCGGGAGTCTCCGCCCGAGTTCCGCCGCGCCCTGCCTCCACGCGGCCGGCCTGCGCTGCCTCGCGGCCCTGCGGCCGTTGATGGCCGATGGGTGAGACGCCCCACCCTGCGCCGGTACGGCGGGCCCTCGATGAGGATGGGGCTCTGGTGCTGGAGTGGAACGACGGCCACCAGACGCGTCTGACCATGCTCGAGCTCCGCCAGGGGTGTCCTTGCGCCGCCTGCCGTGAGGAGGCGGCGCGGAGCCGGGCCGGCGAGGAACCGTCGTTGGGCACCGCAAGTATCACGTTGCGCCGTCTCGAACCGGTAGGCCGTTATGCCGTCGCCGTCGCCTGGGAAGACGGCCACGCATCGGGGATCTATTCGTGGGACATTCTGAGGGGGTTATGCGCCTGCTGGGCCTGCCGCATGGAAAGGAGTCGGTGATGATCAACCCGGAGAGCCTGGTCCTGACGGGGCGGCGTCCTCCTCAAACGGCCGGCGGATCCGGCGGGCGACGGGTGAAGGAGCGCGGAGCGTTCCGCCGGGGGTTCGGGCGGCCGGTCTCGCTCATCTCGCTGACGGCTGTCGTTCTGAGCCTGGCGATGGCCGGAGTCACGGTCTCGGCCGAGAATCCGGTGAAGGTCCTCCGTTCCTCGTCCAGCGAGGTCACGGTCGAGATCACCGCCCCGATGCCTCTGGTCACCCCCGTGGACGGCGCCCCCGAGGTCTTTCTTGATGTGCCGGGGTGGAGCCGCACCTACGTGCCCGGCGCGCCTGATCTGCCGGTGGCGCGGTTCCAGGTGGCGCTGCCTGCCGGAATGCGGCCGGTTCTCGAGGTCGAGGTTCTGGAGTCGACCTCGATGGCCGGGCGGCCGGCGCCGGTGGCCACGGATCGGATCATCGATCGGGGTCCTCAGAGCCCGCCGGTCCAGGAAGCGATCCGGCGCGCCGACGAAGCGCAGTATGCCCTGCCGTATCCGGCGGCCTGGTCGGAGTTGGAGACGCCGGCGAAGATGCGAGCGCTGCGCGTGTTGCCGGTGGCAGTCTATCCCTACCGCTGGAATCCGCTGACCCGGGGGATTGACATCGCCTCGCGCCTGCGCCTGACCATCCGCTTCCATCGCGAGGTCCAGGGGCGTGGCCCCTCCATCCCCGGGCGGGAACGGTCGGTCACGGCGGACGGCCGCTGGGACCGCATGTACCGGGAGGCCGTGATCAACCCGGAGACCGTGCCGAGCGCGCTGACGGCCCCGCCGCTGCGCTGGTCCGGCTCGGCCATGCGGCGCACGGCCCAGGAGGGCGCGGAGTGCCGGATCGAGGTCGACCGGGCGGGCATGTATCGCATCGCGGCGGCCGACCTGGCGGCTCTGGGGTGGCCGGCGGAGGTGCCGTTGTCCGAGCTGTCCCTGACCGAGCGCTTCTTTGAGGAGACCGCGGAGGACCCCTTCCGGGAAGTGGACGTGCCGATCCGCATCCGCGATCTCGACGGCGACCAGCTCTTCGATGGCGACGACGACCTGTATTTCCTCGGCCGCACCATCTGGGAACGGCTGCGGCCTCCCGCCCGGGACAAGCGCTATGGGAGGAACCACGTCTACTGGCTTTCCCGGCGTCCCCTCGGCGGCGCCCGGATGGAGGTGGGGACCTCGCTCGAGGGATCGGCCGGCCCGGCGCCCGAGACCTCCTTCGTGTGGACCTCGCGGATGGAGGGCGATGGCCTCTACCTGCTCTACCGCTCGGCCGACGAGTCGAACAACCTGGTTCTGGGGACCAGGAACATCAAGGTCGATCACTTCCTCTGGTTCGGCGGCTTCCCCGACCCGGTCCGCCTGCGCTTCGACCTGCCCGGCTTCCAACAGGCCCTCGGACTGCGAGTGGCCCTGCAGGGCTACACGGTACCCGAGATCGCCAGGTCCGCGACCGTTCACCTGGCGGCCGGCCGCGACGGGGACATGCGTCCCCTCCCCGGTCCGTTCACCGTGGGGATGTACGACGACTACCTCTACACCGCGGGCGAGCAGGAACTGGCGGGTCTGCCGTTGCAGGCGAGCGAGAACTACTTCCAGATCGAACAGGAACTCGAGAACTTCGGGGCCGGCGTCGACTGGCTCGAGTGGACCTGGCGCCGGGGCTTTGCGGCCACCGGGGACACCCTGGCCTGGAGCACCAACGCGCTCACCGGCGTCCGCGCCTACGAGGCCTCAGGATTCACCGCCGCGCAGCTCCTGCTCTTCGAGGTGACCGATTCCACCGCCGCCCCCGATGGTTCGACGACCGGACCGCGGGTCCTGACCTACGAGCCTTCGCAGTACAGCGGGGGCGTCCTGCGCACCCGTTTCGACGCCGGCGCCGGGCAAAAGCCGCGGGTCTTCCTGGCGTTGGCGCCGGAATCGGCGGCGCGGCCGCTCCGGCTTTCGCTGGTCGACGCGCCCGACCTGGCGGCGCCGGAGGGGGAACCCGAGGATCTCCTCATCGTGACCGTGCCCGAGTTCCTTCCGTCCTTCCAGGAACTGGCCGAACAGCGGCGCCGCGAGGGCTTTGCCGCGCGCATCGTCATGATCGAGGACGTGTACAACCAGTTCAACGGCGGGCGGGCCTGGCCGACCGCGCTGCGCAATTATCTCCGCTATCTTTTCCGCACCCGGACCGAGCCGCCGTCGTTCCTTCTCCTGGGCGGGGAGGCCAGCGATGACTTCGCCAATGTCATGGATGCCAGCGGGCGCAACTTCGTCCCGACCCAGACGCTCTTTTCCAACGCCTTCGCCAGTCAACCCGAACTCGTCTCCACCGACGAGTGGTTCGTCGACAACCTCGCCGATGACTCCCTGGGGGCGGACAGCCTGGACTTCTACCCGGACATGAGCGTGGGGCGGCTGCCGGTGCAGTCGGAGGCCGAGGCCGCGCTGGTGGTCGAGAAGATCCTCGATTACGGCGAAGTGCGCAACACCGACACTTGGCGGAGCCGCGGCTGCGTGGTCGCCGACGACGAGTTCTCCGGCGCGATCACGTTCAACAACCCGTCCTACCACTTCAACGGCAGCCGCCCCCTGCGCCAGCAGCCGCCCTCCAACGACTCGGTTTTCATCTGGTCCTGCCGCGAGGTCCTGCGGATGATCCGGGAGGAGGCGAACCTGCCCTTCTTCGCCGCCGACTCCTTCTTCAACTATCAATACATGGATACGGTAGCCTGCCTGTCGCGCTGCCGCGCCGACAGCATCATCCGGATCGGAGAGGATTGCCGGGCCTGGAAGACGCCGCCGCGTCCGCCGGACTCCGACCCGGGGGCCCTCGGTTGGTTCACCCCGCGGGACGTCGACATCCCGTGGACGACCATCGATCCGTTCGACACCCATACCGACAACTACGACTTCGGCTACGAGTACATGTTCCGGGGCCGCCCGGGCAGCCCGCTGCCGGGATTGCGCGACGTGCTCAGCCGGGGGCATCTCTTCGTCAACTACCAGGGACACGCCAACGCGCGGATCATGAGCCACGAGATCATCCTGATCGACGCGCCCTTCGTCCGCGCCGACGTGCCGGCCCTGGAGAACCAGGGGAAGCCCTTCTTCTTCATGGGCTACGGCTGCCACCTGGCCTCGCACTCCACCACCGAGGAAGTGTCGACCGGCGATTGCATCGCTGAGAAGATGCTCCTGCTCGACCGCAACCGCGGAGCCATTGCCTCGCTGGCGTCCACCGGCTACGAGTGGCTCTCCGTCAACCACTACATGAACATCGGCCTCATGCGGGCCTGGTTCGTCCAGCCACCGCAGGAGGACGGCAAGGCTCGCTGGCGGCTGGGGGAGATCCTGACCCAGGGCAAGTGGCAGATGCTGGACATGTACGGCGCGGCGAATCCGTCGGCCCGGGGCCAGTCGCAGACCTACAATCTTCTCGGGGATCCGACGCTGCCGATCGCGAGCCTGTCCCGGCCGGAGATCGACCTGCGGGTCAACTGCGACGCCGAGGAGTTCCCCCCGACCTCCTGGGAGGACTGCGAACCCTGGCAGGATGGGCAACTCCTGGTGGCGCCGGCCGGGCAGGACAGCGCCATCGTGCTGGCCCGCCTGAACACGACCGTGATCTCGGTCGACGATGTCGTGGTGACCGACAACGGGGTCGAACTGCCCGACTCGGTCTTCACCCTGGTCCCCGATCCGGTGGATTCCCTGACGACGGCCTGGCTGCGCTACCCGGTGGATCTCGATGTTCCGCTGGAGGACCACACGATCAAGCTGCGGGTGGTGGACACGTCAGGGCGGTCTGCCGAGATCAGCCTGCTGCTTCATCTCGACACGCGCTTCCTGGTCCGCCGCGACGGCGGCCTCGAGGAGATCCGGGATGACGAGCCCTTCTTCATCGAGCAGGGCGATACGGTGACGGTTCAGATCAAGGCCCCGGCGGACATCGACCCCGAGCAGCTCTCGCTGTGGCTGGAGGATGACCCGGAACAGCCGACCGGGTTCGAACGCCGGCTGGACGCTGATGCCCCGAGCGGGGCCGGGCGGGAGTGGAGCATCTCGGCGACCATCCCGCTCGGTCTGCCCGAGGCGCGGTACGAGCTGGCCGTCCGCATGCAGCGTTGGGATGGCGAGACGGCCTCGCGTTCCGTCCGCATCTTCACCGGAGGCGACCCGGAAGGCCCCGGCGCCGTACGCCTGCTGGAGGTGTACAACTTCCCGAACCCGTTCGACGGGACCACGGGCTTCTTCTACCGGCTCAGCGGTTCGGCCGATCGGGCGCGGGTGCGGGTCTACACGACCAGTGGGCGGGAGATCTGGAGCCGAGAAGGTCCCGCCGACATCAACATGAATGTCATCGAATGGGATGGACGCGACGGAGACGGAGACGAGATCGGCAACGGCGTGTACTTCTACAAGCTCGAGGTGCGGACCGGGACCGGCAAGACCCTGAGCCGCATCGAGAAGCTGGCGCGCGTGCGCTGAGGCCGGCTCCGGGGCCGGTCTGGGATTGCCAGGCACGCCGCAACCGAGGGCGCGGCGTGCCTGAGCGCATCCGGTGCGCAGCCGGAGGGTGAACCGGCCCGTGGGCGTCCGTGGGAGAATGCGTCCATTGGTAGATGCATCCGTGGGATGCATCCGTGGGAGGTCGAACGCGGCCGGCAGGGAGGCCGGCGCCGCGCGGCCATAGGCCATGGGGTTGGACATGAACGCAGATCGATTCACCGTCAAGGCCGGCGAGGCCATGCAGGCGGCCCAGCGCCAGGCGCGCGAGGCCGGCCATCCGCAACTGACGCCGCTTCACCTGCTGCGGGCCCTGCTGGAGCAGAAGGACGGGACGACGATCCCTCTGCTGGGCAAGCTGGGCGCGCCGATCGGCAGCCTTCTCGACGGAACGCGGCGCGAGCTGTCGAAGCTCCCCCGGGTCTCCGGCGATGTCCAGCTTTCCGCCTCTCCGGAGTTCCCGCGGGTCCTGGACGCGGCCGAGAAGGAAGCCTCCCGGCTCAAGGACGAGTATCTCTCGACGGAGCACTTCCTGCTGGCCATGGCGGGGTCGGACAATGTCGGGCCGGCCGCGCGGCTGCTCTCCGAGGCGGGGGTGACCCGTGAGGCGCTCTACCAGGCGTTGAGCGACGTGCGCGGCGGGGCCCGCATCACCGACCCCAACCCGGAGGACAAGTACCAGAGCCTGGAGAAGTACACCCGCGACCTGACCCGCGCGGCCCGCGACGGCGACCTCGATCCGGTGGTCGGACGGGACCGGGAGATCCGGCGGGTGACCCAGGTCCTCTCCCGGAGGCGGAAGAACAACCCGGTGCTGATCGGCGATCCGGGCGTCGGCAAGACCGCCATCGTGGAGGGGCTGGCGCAGCGGATCGTCGCCGGCGACGTTCCCGAGGGGCTGAAGTCCCGCCGCGTGCTGGCGCTGGATCTCGGCGCGCTGATCGCGGGGACGAAGTTCCGCGGGGAGTTCGAGGACCGTCTGAAGGCCCTTCTCCGCGAGGTGCATGAAGCGGAGGGAGAGGTCATCCTCTTCATCGACGAGCTGCACACCCTGGTCGGCGCGGGTTCGGCCGAGGGATCCATGGACGCCTCCAACATGCTCAAGCCGGCGCTGGCCCGCGGCGAGCTGCGGTGCGTCGGCGCCACGACGCTCGACGAGTACAAGAAGCACATCGAGAAGGACGCGGCCCTGGAGCGCCGTTTCCAGCCGGTGCTGGTGGGAGAGCCGACCGTGGAGGACACGGTGGCGATCCTGCGCGGCCTGAAGGAACGCTACGAGGTGCACCACGGCGTCAAGATCCAGGACCGGGCGCTGGTGGCAGCGGCGACCCTCTCGGATCGCTACATCTCCGACCGCTTTCTCCCGGACAAGGCCATCGACCTGGTGGACGAGGCGGCCTCCAGCCTGCGGATGGAAATGGACTCGATGCCCCAGGAACTCGACGTGGTCAGCCGCCGGCTGCGCCAGCTCGAGGTTGAGCGCGAGGCGCTGCGGGCCGACGCGGACGCCGCCACCCAGAACCGGCTCCGTGAGGTGGAGAAGGAGATCGCCTCGGTGACCGAAGAGCGGCAGCGGCTGACCCTCCACTGGGAGAAGGAGCGGGACCTGGTCAACCAGATCCGGACCGCCCGCCACCGGCTGGAGCAACTCGGCACCGAGGAAACGGCGGCGGAGCGGGAGGGGAACCTGGAGCGGGTCGCGCGGATCCGCTACGGCGAGGTGCCGGCGGCGCGCGCCCGGATCGAGGAGGCCGAGGCGGAGCTGGCTTCGCACCAGGCCAATCTCCGCATGCTCAAGGAGGAGGTCGACTCGGAAGACATCGCCGAGGTCGTCTCCCGCTGGACGGGAATTCCCGTGACCCGGATGCTGGAGACGGAGGTGGAGAAGCTGCTGCACATGGAGGAGCGGCTCTCGCAACGCGTGATCGGCCAGGACGAGGCCAAGGCGGCCGTGGCTGAGGCGGTCCGCCGGGCCCGCGCCGGCCTGGCCCCCGCGGGACGTCCCCTGGGATCCTTCCTCTTCCTGGGCCCGACCGGCGTCGGGAAGACGGAACTGGCCCGGTCGCTGGCCGAGTTCCTCTTCGACGACGAGAATGCCCTGGTGCGGCTTGACATGTCGGAGTACTCCGAGCGGCACTCGGTGGCGCGGATGATCGGGGCGCCGCCGGGCTACGTCGGCTACGAGGAGGGGGGCGCGTTGACCGAGGCGGTCCGGCGCCGGCCCTACACGGTCGTGCTCTGCGACGAGATCGAGAAGGCGCACCCGGAGATCTTCAACATCTTCCTGCAGATCCTCGACGACGGCCGGTTGACCGATGGGCAGGGGCGGACAGTCTCTTTCGCCAGCACGGTCATCATCATGACTTCCAACCTCGGCACCGAGCTGATCGGGCGGGTGGAAGGCAAGCCGGACGCGGCCACACGGGAGAAGGTGCGGGAGATCCTGAGGGGGCACTTCCGGCCGGAATTCCTGAACCGTCTGGACGAAGTGGTGATCTTCAGTTCGCTGGGACGGGACGAACTCCGCCGGATCGTCGCCCTGCAGATCGCGGCGCTCAATCGCTCCCTCGCGCCGCGCCGGATCACGTTGCGCGCCGAGCCGGCCGCGGAGGAGAAGCTGCTGGAAGTCGGCTATGACCCGGAGTACGGAGCGCGCCCCTTGCGGCGGGCCATCCAGCGCGAGGTGCAGAACCGGCTCGCCCGGCAACTGCTCGCGCGGGAGATCCGCGACGGAGACGACCTGGTGCTGGACGTGGACGAGACCGGGGAACTGAGGATCCGGGTCGTCGGCCGGGAGGGCGGGGAGGCCACGGCCCGTTGACAGACGGCATCTCCCGCGGCTACTCTAGAGCTTGGACCGGTCCAACTCCGGCCCGCGGTTCGGTTCCCATCGGGAGCATGGAGGTGGTTATGCGCGGCCAGGCCAGTTTCGGATGGCTTCTTGTCGCGGTCGTGGCAGTGATCTTCGCGGCTGCCCCAGCGTGGGCCGCCGACCCCGGAGCTCAAGCCACGTCCAGCGTTCACGGTTCAACAGCTTCACCGCTCGACGACGTCATTCCGCAGGATCCGCCCGATCTGGGCGGGACCCGGGACGGCGGCGATCCGGATGAATGCGGCATTTTCGCTTCCTGCCGGGTGCACGCCGCATCGCTTCACCGGCGCTGCCCCGACTCGGCCGGCGAGCAATTCCTCGCGGATCTCCTTAGGCTGGCCGTGCGCCTCGGCGCCTGGCAGCAGGTCCGCTGAGTGATCGATCAAAGACTGGCGAAGTAACACCCTTGCGGCCTACCCTGCGGGACCATGGATGATCTCCGCCGACAGCCGCCGGACCCCGAAGCGGGGACCGGCGCGGGTGCAGACCCCAACGCCTTGAGCCACGGCGCCCGAACGGCGCCATCTCCGGGGTTCGAGGTCGGGGACATCTACGCGTCGGGGGGAGAGCACGAGCAGGCCCTCCGCGTCTACCTGGACGCCTGGCCGCACGTTCAGTCCGACCCCGATGATCTCCAGACGACTTTTGGACTGGCCCGCCGCATCGCATTCTGCCTGGACCGGCTCGGCCGCCATCAAGAAGCCATCCGCCTGCTGGAGCCAGTCCTGGAACGGGAACTCGCTGAGCCCGAGGCCCTCACCGGCACCCTGCGCCTGGAGATCGGCCGGTGCCGCCTGGTGCTTGGCAAGAGCTACTACGAGGCCGGCCGCATGGCCGAGGCCGAGGCTCAGGGGCTGCTTTGCGCCCGCTACCTCCAGCAGGCGCAGACCGCCGAGCCAGGCTTCGCGCTGAACCTCCTCGGAACCGTCGCCTATCGCCGGGGCGACATTGATCTCGCCCGAACCCACTGGCTGGCCGCCCAGGCGCACTTCCGCAGCCGGGGGGACATCGGCAACCTGGCGCTGAGCTACATCAACCTGGGCAACGTCCACAAGCAGCGGTGCGAGTGCAATCGCGCCCTGGAACACTACCAGGCCGCGTTCTATCTGCGCGCTGCGGAGCAGGACTTCCGCGATCAGGCCGGGATCCTGCAGAACATCGGGCTCGTGCAACTTCGCCTTGGGCGCTTCGCCGAGGCGCGGGCGCGCCTGGAGGAAGGCCTCCGCCGGGCCGAGCAGGCCCACGATCGCACACGGGCGGTCCGCGCCCGCATTGCCCTGGCGCGTCTGGCACGCGAGGCGCTCGATCTCGAGTCAGCCCGCCTGCACCTCGCTGCCTGCCGGCCGCAGGACGAGCCGCTGCCGGAGCGGGAAGGGTGCCTCCTGCTGCTGGAACGCGCCCGCCTGGCGCATCTCGATGGACACGAAGCCGAGGCCGAGGCGGCCTTGCGCGAGGTGAAGCACCGGGTCAGCCGTCTGGCCGCGCAGGGCGACCTCATGGCCGAGTGCCACCTCTGCGAAGGCATCTTCCAGGTCGACCGCGGCAGCCCGGACGAGGCGCTCGAGTGCCTTGAGCGGGCCCTCTCCCTGGCCATCGACGCACGCGACCGGGAGCAGGAAAACCGCGCCCTCCTGGGATTGATCGAGGTCGGCCTGCGGCTGGGCGGGCGCGACGAGGCCGTCAAGCGATTTGCCACGCTGGAAGACCGTCTCCGCCACTCCGAGGAGACCCCGCACCTGGCCTGTCTGTATGAGCGTCGTGGCCTGGCCGAACTGGAGGGCCAGAGCGACCCCGCGGCCGCCTTGCACTGGCTGACGAAGGCGCGGGACCTCTGGCGCCACCTCACGCTGCCCCGGGTGGAGGCGCGCAGCGAACTCCAGATCAGCCGGGCGCTGGTGCGGCTGGGCCGGATGGCCGAGGCTTCCGCCAACGTCCTGCGTGTGCGGGAACGCCTGGGCGCACCGCGATCCTCGGTCCCCTCGCTCGAAGTCCTGCTGGCTCGCCTGGACGAGGACCTCAGCCGGCATCAACCGGCCCCGGCGACGCTGGATGGCCAGGCGGCCCTGATCCGGTTGGAGGAGATTCTCGGCGCCGGGCAGAGCGTCGGGGAGAAGTTGCGCGGAATGCTCTCCCTTGTGGTCGAGGCGCTCGGCGCTGACGGAGCCCTTCTGGCGCGCGTCCAGGAGGAGACGGCCGAAGTTCTCTCCAGTGTCTCGATGGGGCGTCTGCTGGGCAAACGCACGCTCAGCCTGCCGGCTCTGGGCTGGTCCAGGGACCGCGCGAGCGGCGTGTTGCTGCACGCTCCGGGAAGCGGGGTGCAGACCTCGATGCTGATCCCCGCCCGTTTCTTCGGCCAGGAGCACCTGGTGCTGCTGGAGCGGCGCGACCCGGCCCGGCCGGCGTACGTTCGCTCGGACGTCGACTATGCCCTGGTCCTGCTGACCGAGGCCGGGCGCCGCCTGCGTCCCGAACCGGCATCCGGGCGGCTCGATTCGACCCTCGAGGCGGCCAACGGGAACATCTACCTGGCCGACGTGGTCACGCAGAACCCCCGCATGCTTTCGATCCTTGAGCTGATCCGCAAGGTGGGGGACAGCGACCTTTCGATCCTTCTGCAGGGGGAAACCGGCACGGGGAAGAAGCTGCTGGCCCAGGCGATCCACCGGACGAGCCCGCGGCGGGATCGTCCCTTGGTCACCGTGGATTGCGCGGCGCTGCCCGACAGCCTCCTGGAGAGCGAGCTGTTCGGCCACACCAAGGGCGCGTTCACCGGCGCGACCCAGGACCGGGTCGGGCTGCTCGAAGAGGCCAACGGCGGCACGATCTTCCTCGACGAAATCGACAAGGCCGGCCAGCCGGTTCAGCGGCGCTTCCTCCACATGCTCGACTCGGGGGAGGTCCGCCCCGTCGGCTCGACCGGCTACCGTCGGCTCGACGTGCGCGTGGTCTGCGCGACCAGTTGCCCGGATCTCCGGCAGGAAGTCCAGGAAGGACGCTTCCTCAAGGATCTGTACTACCGGTTGAACGACATCGCCATCGTGGTGCCGGCGCTGCGCGAGCGGCCCGAGGATGTGGCATTGCTCGCGGAGTGGTACATTGAACTCTTTGCGGGCCGGCTCGGACGGGAGATCGCGGGGGTAGCGCCCGCCTTCCATCAAGCGCTGGCCGCGCACTCCTGGCCAGGCAACGTCCGCGAGCTGGAAAAGGCCATCCGGCGCGCCGTGACGCTGGCCGAACCGAACGCCCTCCTGCAGCCCGATCTGCTGCCCGCGACGGTCCTGGAGTCGTGGGAGCACACGGGGACGGCGGGAGGCCGGTCCTTGAGGGAGAAGATGGAACGGTTTGAACGGAACCTTCTGGTGGAGGTTTTGGAACAGACGAAGTGGAACCGTACCCGGGCCGCGGCCGAGCTCGGGCTTTCCCGAAAGGGTCTGAAGAACAAGATCTGCCGTTACGGCCTGGATCGCCGGCGCTCTCGCCAGAGCTGACCGCTGCCGCTCCGGGGCATCCCGGGGCATTCGGATTCAGGGCGTACCCGTGGAGACGGGGACCAGCGATTCGCTGGGCCTTTTTTTTCGACAAGATTTCTATGCCAGACACAAATCCCCGCGTCAGCCTCCGAGGACTCCTGCGGCGCGACTGCATCCAGTTGCACGAGCCCTCCAAGGACAAGAAAGAACTGATCCAGCGGATGGTCAACCGTCTCGCCGAAGTCGGAGTGGTGGAAGACATCGCCGCCGTGACCAATGCCCTGCTCGAGCGCGAGCGCGTCATGAGCACCGGGATCGGGGGGGGCGTCGCCGTCCCCCACGCGCAGAGCCCCCACGTCCAGGAACTGGCCGTCGCCCTGAGCCGCCCGCTGGAACCCATCCCGTTCGAGTCGCTCGATGAGCGCCCGGTCGGGCTGATCTTCATGATTGTCGGGCCCGAGGAGAGGGGGGGATTCATCCGGATCCTGGCCCGCATTTCCCGTCTGCTCTATAGCGGCGAACTGCAAGCCCGGCTGCTGGCAGCCCGCAACTCCGAGGAGGTGATCGCCGCCGTCGGTGAGGAAGAGGAGCGGCTCAAGGGGTGTTGAGTGCCCCTCCACCAAGCCGGCGCCTCGGCCTGGGCCGCCTCCTGTTGGCCTGGGCTCCGGTTCTGGCGTTTCAACTTCTGGTGATCTATCTTTCCACCCGCCCGACCCTGCAGACCTCCCAGCTCCCATACCTGGACAAGGTGGCCCACTTCTCCGAGTACGCCGTCTATGCCGGGCTGATCTACCGGGCCTTGCGCCTGAGCGGCGCCCGGCTGCCGCACGCGCCGATCCTGGCCATGCTGCTGGTCGTGGTACTGGCGGCGGGGGACGAGGTCTTGCAGTCGAAGGTGCCCAACCGCGACAGTAGTGTCCGCGACTGGGCAGCCGATGTGGCCGGCGGAGTGGCCGGCGTACTGGTCGCGCGGATTCTGGAGAGGCGATTCCCGCCGGGATGGCTCGCGCCGGGGCGGGAGCGGGGCGTTGGGAGGCTACCAAGGACATGACGAACCGAATGGACGAAGCCCGGATCGCGTTGTTCATCGACTTCGAGAACGTCGCCCTGGGCATCAAGGGGAAGAAGAGCAAGAGCTTCGATGTACACCGCATCCTGGAACGGTTGCTGGAGAAGGGCCGGATCATCGCCAAGCGTTCCTATGCCGACTGGACGCGCTATGCCGAGTACCGCGAGGCCCTCCACGAGGCGGCCATCGAGCTGATCGAGGTGCCGCGGCGCAGCCAGACGGGGAAGAACTCGGCCGACATCCGGTTGGTGGTGGACGCCCTGGATCTGTGCTACACCAAGGAGCACCTGGACACGTTCGTGGTCGTCTCCGGCGACAGCGATTTCTCCCCGCTCGTCTCCAAGCTGAAGGAGAACAACAAGCGGGTCATTGGCATCGGCCTGCGCGAGGCGACGTCCAACCTGCTGGCCGACAATTGCGACGAGTTCATTTATTATGAGGATCTCATCACACCGGCGGCAGCCCCGCCGCGGAGCAATTCGCGCACCGGCGCCCGCCTGCCCGACAAGAAGCAGGATGCCTTCGACCTGCTCCTGGCGGCGATCGAGGCGCTGCTCCGCGAGAACAAGGAGATCCTCTACAGCTCCATGATCAAGGACACGATCAAGCGGAAGAAGCCGGCCTTCACCGAGAACGCCTACGGGTACCGCACCTTCAGCGAGCTCCTGGAGGATGCGGCCCGGGAAGGCCTCGTGCAGCTGACCCGCGACCCGCGATCCGGGGGAACCTATGTGGTGACGGAGGTTCGCTTCGCCTAGCCGGCTGGAACGGACCCGGCGCCCGCCCATTCGGCAGCGGCGGGCCGGCCGCCACGAAGGGAAAAGCCTCGGCCTCGGGCGGCGGACGGCGTGGTAGATTTGGTCGGTGGAACGAAAGGCTACGATCAGAGGAGATCCGCCAATGAAACGCTGGATGCGCACCGGACTCGGCCTTGCCGCGCTCCTGCCCCTCCTGGGCTGCGCTCAAGGACGTCCCTGCCAGATCATCCCGATGCAGCTCAAGCTCGCCAGCCACGAGCTGCAACAGGCCCGGAGCGATGTCGACTCCAAGCAGGCCGATGTCGACCGGACGCAGGAGAACCTCGATCTCGCCCGCACGAGGCTACAACAGCTGCGGGACGAGCAGGCCGAGCTGGAACAGAGGATTGCCGGCCAGGTATCGGGAGGTGGGAAGTGAACCGCGCGAACCACGGCACGGCCGGTCCGCAGGCACGGGTGGAACGGCCTCGGAACCTGCGGCGGCTGACGTTGCTGGCGGCGGCGGGGTGGATCGCCGGCTGCGCTCCTCCTCCTCCGCCAGCCAAGGACTACACCAAGGGCGAGTACTACACGCCCGAGGAATCGGCGCGCCTTCCGGCCGCCGAGCGCGACCGCTACTGCAATCACCTCCAGACGTCCCTGGCCTCGCGCAAGGCCGAAACCGAGGCCCTGCGGACGCGTCTGGACAGCCTGACCATCCGGGCCGATACCCTGCGGGCCCAGGCGGTGCTGGTCTCCACCCAGACGCGCGAGGTCAACGCGCTCCTGCGCGATCTGCGGCTGAAGGACAAGGCCAACAACTCCTACGTCGTGAAGTCCGGGGACAACCTCCGCAAGATCGCGGCGACCTTGTACGGCGAGCCACAGCGGTGGAAGGAAATCTACAACGCCAACAAGGCCTTGATCGGGGCGGAGAACGCCGAGCTCAAGCCGGGGACGCGCCTGACCGTGCCGCGCGCCGCGGCCGGCGGGAAGTAGGGCGGGCTTGAAACCGCAGCCCGCCTCCGGAGCGGTTTCGGGCGTGCCGGATATCGTGGACCTGGAGGGCGTGGACGTCCTGCCTCTCTTTGGTCAGGCAGACGCGAACCTGCGGTCGGTGGAGCGGCGGCTCGGCGTATCCCTCTCCCTGCGGGGCCACTCGCTGCACATCTCCGGCCCGGAGGATCGCACTCCCGCCGCCGCGGCCGTCCTGCGCCTCCTGATCGAGCGGGTCCGCGCCGGCCGCGTGATCACCGAGGAGGATCTCGGTTTCGCCTTCTCCGCGGTGGAGGAGTCCGCCGCGGCGGGGCGGGATCCGGCGGTTCAGGCGCCGCCGGCTCTCCTCGACGATGGCGTCGTCTTCTTCGGCGACAAGAAGGTCGTCAAGGCCCGCACGGTGGGGCAGGCGGCCTATGTCGAGGCGATGCGGCAGAACGACATCGTCTTTGGAATCGGACCGGCGGGCACCGGCAAGACCTACCTGGCCGTAGCAGTGGCCATGCGGATGCTGCGAGAGAAGCAGGTCGAGCGCATCGTGCTGGCGCGCCCCGCCGTGGAAGCGGGGGAGAGTCTCGGGTTTCTCCCCGGCGACCTGCAGGAGAAGGTCGATCCCTATCTCCGCCCGCTCTACGATGCGCTCCAGGAGATGGTCCACTTCGAAAAGCTGCAGCGCTATCTCCAGATGGGGGTGGTCGAGGTGGCGCCGCTGGCCTACATGCGGGGTCGCACCCTCTCTCGCGCCTTCGTGATCCTCGACGAGGCGCAGAACACGACGCTGGCGCAGATGAAGATGTTCTTGACGCGTCTTGGCCCCGGATCCAAGGCCGCCGTCACCGGCGACGTCACGCAGGTCGACCTGGAAGATCCCGAGAGCTCCGGCCTGATCAAGATCCAGGGGATCCTCCGGGACCTCGATGGCATCCGGTTCTGCTACTTCACCGAACGTGACGTCGTCCGCCACCGGCTGGTCCGTGACATCATCAGCGCCTTCGACCGGGTCCGCCCCCCCGCGGAGGAGCAGCCCGGGCGCTGACCGCGCCCGCGGGGCGGATGGGGCGACGCAGCAGAGGGGCGAAGGCGAAGCTGCCCGGGAGGTTGATGACTCATGCAGGCCGCGAGGGAGCATCGACGAGCACCGCACCAGGGCGGTGAACGGCGACGGCCATGAAAGGGCTGTTCCGCCAGGCGGTGCGGCCGGCGGCGCTGCTGGCCGGCCGCCTGCGAGGACTCTCCCTGCCGGCCCAGCGCTGGTTTGCCGCCGGGCTGATCCTGGCCGGCGGCGTCGCGCTCGTGCCCTGGCCGCGGAGCGGCGAACCCCGCTACCAGGTCGGCATGGTGCAGCCCAAGACCATCATCGCCGAGTTCGATTTTCCCATCCTGAAGGACGAGGCCCAACTCGCGCGCGAGGTGGCCGACCGCGCCCGGTCGGTTCCGGCCGTCATGAGCCGCGCGGACACGGCCACGACGGCGGCCTATGCGCGGCTGGCCTCGCTGCGCCAGCAGGTCCGCTCGCTGCGGCCGGGCCGGCGCGGCGGCCAGGACGCGGGGCAGGTGACGCTGCCGTTCTCCCAGGAAACCATCATCGCGCTCCTGGTGGAGTCCGGGCATGAGGCCATCTTCGACGAGGCCACCGCTCTCCTGCAGGACGTGATGCGGCGTGGCTTCGTCTCGGCCGAGGTGGCGGCGCAGCTGGCGGACTATCGCGAGGTCCGCATCCACGACGCCCTGGGCGACGTGACCCTGCCGGTAGAGCAACTCCTCAACGCCACGCGGGTGCGGGAGCTGGCGGCGGCCCGGGGCGCGGCGCGGGATGTTCCGCCCGCGGCCCTGGCCGAGATCGTCCTGGCCTGCGCCCGTGCCAACCTGGTCTTTGAGCCCGGAAGCACCGCGGAACTCCTGGAGCGGGTGCGGGAGGCGGTGGAGCCGGCCAGCGGATTCGTGCTCGAAGGGGAGAAGATCATCGGCGCCCACGAGAGAATCACCGCCGAACGGCTCCGCGTGCTCGAGTCCTACCAGCATTGGAGGGGAGAGCGCGGAGTGCGGGAGACCGTGTTCAGCGCGGTCCTGCCGGGGCTCGGCCGCATCCTCGTCCTGGTGCTCATCCTGGCGATCTTCATCGGGTACCTGCGCCTCAACCGCCCGGAGGTGCTCACCTCCCCCCAGGACCTCTGGCTCCTGACCGCCATCGAGCTGCTGATCCTCGTCGTCGGCGCCGTTTTCATCCGCGTTCTGCAGCTCCCGCCCGTGCTGGTCCCCGTCGCGGCGGTCTCCATCCTGGTCACCCTCCTCTTCGATCACCGCCTGGCCCTGGCGGCATCCGCGTTGCCGGTCATCGTGATCGGGATGGTGGGCGACGGCGGATCGCAGTTCCTGGCCGTGGTCGGGGTCGGCGCGGTGACCACCGTGCTCCTGACCCACGCCCTGCGGCAGAGGGCCCAGTTCTGGCGCGTCATGGCGCTGGTGCCCCTGGTCCACCTCGCCATGCTGGGGGCGCTGGCCATGTCCGATCTGATCGGGCAGGCCGGGCTGTTGCGCGAGGCGATGGCGGTGGCGGCCAATCCGCTGCTGGCCGCGGCGCTGGCCCTGGTGGTTCTTCCCTATGCCGAGTCGATCTCCGGCCGCTCGACCGACATCACGTTGCGCGAGTTCCAGGACCTGAACCGGCCGTTGCTGCGGCGCCTGATGCTGGCCGCGCCGGGCACCTACCACCACTCCATCCTGGTGGGATCGATGGCCGAGGCGGCCGCCTTGAGCGTCGGCGCCAACCCGATCCTCGCGCGCGTCATCGGCTACTATCACGACATCGGCAAGGTCGCCAAGCCGGAGTACTTCCAGGAGAACCTGGGCCTGGGGATGAAGAACCCGCACGACCGGCTGACGCCGTCGATGAGCCGGCTCATCCTGGAGTCGCACGTGCGCGAGGGGTTGGCGCTGGCGCGCGAGGAGAAGCTGCCGCGGGAGATCGTCCAGGGGATCCGCGAACACCACGGCGTCTCGCTGATGTTGACGGCCTGGCGGAAGGCGCGCCGGCAGGACGAATCGGCGCGGCGCGAGGACTACTGCTACCCCGGGCCGCGCCCGAGCTGTCCGGAGTCGGCCCTGGTGCTGCTGGCCGACCAGGTGGAAACGGCGGCGCGGAGCCTGGAGGTTCCGACGCCGAGCCGGATCAAGGGGCTGGTCCAGCGCGTGGTGCAGGAGAACCTCGAGGACGGCAACCTGGAAGAGTGCGGCCTGACCCTGCGCGACCTGGGTCGGGTCCGTGACGCCTACGTTCCGATGCTGGCGGCGGCCTTCCGCGGCCGCATCCAGGGGGAGAAGCCGTTCGAAGATGAGACCCGTGGAGAGACCGGTTCCCGTCGACCTGCGTTGCCGCGGAATCCACGTTGACCGCCGGGCGCTGCGCGCGCTCATACGCCACTGCCTCGACCAGGAGGGGCTGGCGGGCGGCCTCGGCTGCGGCCTGGTCCTGGCAGGGGACCGCCTGGTGCGCCGCCTCAACCGCGAGTGGCGCGGCCGGGATGCCGCCACCGACGTGCTCTCCTTCCCCATGGGAGAGACCGATCCACTGCCGGCAGGGCAATCCGAGCCGGACGCCCTCCTGGCCGGCGAGGTCGTGATCTCCCTGCGGCGCTGCCTCGAGCAGGCGCGCGAACGCGCCGCGCCCCCCGGAGAGGAACTGGCCCGCCTGGTCATTCATGGGGTGCTGCACGTGCTGGGCCACGATCACCAGTTCGCGCCCGAGCGGCGCCGCATGCGGGCGCGCGAGCGGAAGTACGCGGAGTGGATGCAAAGCCGGATCTCCTGGCAGCGGTTGCTGCGCACCGAGGATGCCGCCGGCCGATGAGCTCCATCATCGTCTCGTGCGAAGCCGTGGTGCTGCGCAACCTGCGCCACGGCGAGACCAGCCGCGTGGCGACGCTCTTCACGCGGGAACTCGGCAAGGTCGGCGTCATCGCCAAGGGGGTGCGCGACGCGAAGAGCCCCTTCGGCGCCAGCCTGGAGATCCTCTCCCTCTCCAGCTTCGTCCTCTACCACCGTGCGGGGCGGGACCTGCAGTTCCTGCGCAGCGGTTGCCTGGAGAGGGAATTCCGCGGGCTGCTGCGGCATCCCGCGCGCTACCTCTGGGCCTGCGCCTGCGCCGAGTTCCTCGATCGCGTGACGCTTCCGGGTGAAGCCGCCCCCGCCCTCTTCGATCTGCAAGTGCGGGCGCTCGAGGTCATGGAAAGCGCGCCGGAGATCTCCCTGCCGGAGCTCTTCCGCGCCTGGCAGCTGCGCGTGATCGCCCTGCTCGGCTATGCGCCCCGGCTGGAGCAGTGCCTGGAGTGCGGGCGGCCGGTTCCGGCCGGCGGGGCGGATCCCTCTCTATGGACCTTTGATCCCGCTGGGGCGGGCGCGCTCTGCCCCGTTTGCGCGGATGAGGCCGCCGCCGCGGGACACCCGGGTGGCATATCGCTGCCGCCCCGGGCGCTGCGGCGGCTGCGCGCCATGGTGGGCGGCAACGGGCCGCGGAGCCGGGGAGAGGGGCTCGTCCGGGAGATCTCCTCGGAGGAAACGGGGGCGGCTCGGCCCGGGCCCGCGGCGGATCGGGCCGCGACGGCTGGACCCGCGGCGGACCGGCTCGCGGGGAATCGGGCCGCGCCACCGGTGGACGATCTCGCCGCCGTCCCCTCCGATGGAGCGTGGACTCCGGCGACGGCGCCATGGAATCCCGGGCCTTCGGCACCCGCCGGCGATTCCTGGACTGCCTCACGGGCCTGGCGGTCGGCCCTGCATCGTCTGGTGGAGGAGTACTTGCGCTACCACCTCGACTCCTATCGCGGCCTGCGCGCGCTCGAGGTGGCCGCGCGGTGGAGGTCCGCGACGGTCCTGCCGGGTCTGTCGGGCGGTGCTATCCTCGAGCCGATGGAGCCGGATCCAGGAGGGAGGCCATGACGGGACCGACGCCGCGCCAGGCGGCGGCCCGCCGCTCGTTGCGGCACTTCTACCGGGAAGTGGACCGGGAAGTCCGGCGGGTGAGCGCTGCGTCCGGTCTTCGTCTGCGGTGCCGTCGCGGGTGCGCTTGCTGCTGCATCGACGGCGTGATGGTCCTGCCCGTGGAGGCGGAGGCCATACGGGAGAGCCGCGGGGGGATGCTCGGCTCGCAAGAGCCGGGCGCCGAGGGAGCGTGCGCGATGCTCAGCCCCGACGGAGCCTGCCGCATCTACGACGATCGGCCGTACGTCTGCCGGGCCCAGGGACTTCCCCTGCGATGGATCGAGGAGGTCGATGGCGAGCCGGGCTGGATGGAGAAGCGTGACATCTGCTCGCTCAACCATCCCGCCGGCACCCCGTTGGAACTGCTTCCCCCGGAAGCATGCTGGACGATCGGACCGTTTGAGGAAAGGCTGGCGCGCCTCCAGGCCGCCTGCGGTTCGCGGGACACCCGGCGGATCCCGTTGCGCGGCCTCTTCGGCAGAGCGGGCAGCCCGGGCAGGGAGGACCTTTTCGCGGGAGGAGGCCTGGAATGAGGCGGGAGCGGATCGTTCGATCACTGCTGGTCTTCTTGTGGGGAGTGGCGGCGCTGCCCTACGCCGGCTGCGGTGGCGGCGGCGATTGGGGACCGCTGGAAGAGAAGCGTTTCGCCGTCGACGAGTCACAACTCGACCGGGCCGTGACCGACTCGACCCTGAGTCTGACCATGCGCTTCCCGGTCGGGTTCGAATCGCTCTCCGCGGCAGCGGTAGGCCGGATCCAGGAGCAGGCTCGCCAGGAGAGGCGGCCGGAGGACCCGTTCTCCTTCACGCCGGTCATCGTCTTCGCCTTGAACCCCGGAGCCCAGGCCGTGTGCAACGTGGCGCGCTTCGACAACGCGCCCTCCAAGGGGATGAACAAAGCCTGGGCCGACCGGCTCCTGCAGGCCATCAAGGAGCAGATCTCCACGCAGGCTCCGGACGCCCGCGTCTCCGAGGAGTGGTTCCTCCTGAAGGGACGGCCGGCTCTGGCCGTTCGGATCGACCTGCCGTCGGTGATGGCCTATCGGGTGGTCTGCCAGGGAACCTCGCCGGCGCCGGTGCGGATCGACTATGTCATCCCGCGCGTGCTGGAAGCGGAGATCTGGCCGGGAGTGGAGAGTTCGCTGGGCACTCTGCGCTTTTTCTAGTCTGTGGGGGGAACTGCGTAGAACCACGGTTTCCCTCGACACCTTTTTGCTGGACAGGGCACCGCCCGGTGCTACTCTGCGCCGGAACCCAGGGCATAAGGGCCTTTAAGTCGGTTCCGCGAAGCCGACAAGGAAAGCGGCCACATGCGCAGACCAAGGATCATGACCCCCGCTGTCGCGGCCTGGCGCCGGACGGGGGCTTTTTTCTGGGTGCCGGCCACGCTTTCCCTCCGGCGGGAGCTTTGCACCAGCCCTCGGGAGTTCCCCATCCAAGGTCCGCCACGGCGGGCCGTTGATCCAGCCGGAGAAGGCTTCGACGTCCCGGCGCTCGCGGTCCCCGGCCGCCGGTTCCACGAACGGGAGGTGTGAGGTGAAGCACAAAGCGTTCATCATCAATGAAGACGAGATGCGCCGCGCCATCGTGCGCATCTCCCACGAGATCGTGGAGCGCAATCACGGGACCGACGACGTCGTCCTGGTAGGCATCCGGCGCCGTGGGCTGCCGCTGGCCGAGCGCATCCGTTCCTGCATCCGCACCTTCGAGGAAACCGAGGTTCCGCTGGGAGCGCTCGACATCACCCTGTACCGCGATGACCTGCAGAAGATCGCGCAGCAGCCGATCGTGCGGACGACCGAGATCCCCGTCGACATCGAAGACAAGGTCGTGGTGCTGGTCGACGACGTCCTCTACACCGGCCGGACGGTCCGGGCGGGGCTCGACGCGTTGATGGACCTTGGGCGGCCGCGCGTGATCCAACTCGCCGTGCTCGTCGACCGGGGCCACCGCGAGCTTCCCATCCGCGCCGACTACGTCGGCAAGAACGTCCCGACCTCCAAGCGCGAGGTGGTCAAGGTCAAGCTGCGCGAGGAGGATGGCGTCGACGGCGTCAGCATCGACGAGTTGGAGGAGGCCGGATCGTGATCTTCCGAAGGAAGCATCTCCTGGGGCTGGAGGATCTGACGCGCGAGGAGATCCTCCACGTGCTCGACACGGCGCGGACCTTCCGCGGCGTGCTCGACCGGCCCATCAAGAAGGTTCCGAGCCTGCGCGGCGTCACGGTCTGCAACGCTTTCTTCGAGCCGTCCACCCGGACCCGCCTGAGCTTCGAACTCGCCGCCAAGCGGCTCTCCGCCGACACCATCGCCTTCTCCTCGACCGGGTCGTCGATCTCCAAGGGAGAGACGCTCCTCGACACGGTGCGCAACATCGAGGCGATGAAGGTGGATGTGCTGGTGGTGCGCCATGCCAGCTCGGGCGCGGCGCAGTTTCTGGCCAGGCGCATCAGCGCGCGGGTGATCAACGCGGGGGACGGGTTTCACGAGCACCCGACGCAGGGGCTGCTGGATCTCTTCACCATCCGCGAGCACTTCGCCGACCTGGCCGGCCTGCGTGTCACGATCGTCGGGGACATCGCCCACAGCCGCGTGGCCCGATCGAATCTCTGGGCGCTGAGCAAGGTGGGCGCCCGCGTCACGCTGGCCGGCCCCACGACCCTCCTGCCCAGGGAGATCGAGCAGACCGGCGCCCGGGTCTGCCACCGCCTGGAGGATGCGCTCGAAGGGGCGCAGATCGTCATGGTGCTGCGTCTTCAACTCGAGCGCATGAAGAGCGGTCTGATCCCGAGCCTGCGGGAGTACGCGCGCACCTGGGGCATCCGCCGTTCCCTGCTGGACCAGGCCGGCCGGCCGCTCATCATGCACCCCGGGCCCATGAACCGGGGCGTCGAGATCGATCCGGACGTGGCCGACGGACCCGATTCGGTGATTCTCGACCAGGTCCTCAATGGCGTGGCCGTCCGGATGGCGGTCCTGTTCCTGGTCTGGGGCGGGACATCGGTGGAGGCACAACCCGAGGCGATGGTCCGCGCCTGAGCGCGGCGGCGGATGACAGGAGGCTCGCGGATGGCTGGCATTGGTCGCGGCGCCCCGGCGCCGGAAGGGCGCTTCGGAGACCCGTCGCAGCTGTGGACCCCGTCGGATTCGCTCATCCTGCGGAATCTCCAGGTCGTGGATCCCGAGGGGGAGCGGCGGGGTATCTCCGATCTGTGGATCAAGAACGGCGTCCTGGAGGCGATGGCTCCTTCGCTGCCCGAGATCGAGGGGCTCGAAGCGGACTTCGACGGCGCCGCCGTCATGCCCGGTCTCTTCGACATGCACGTGCACCTGCGCGAGCCGGGGGGCGAGGATGCGGAGACCATCCGCAGCGGCGCGCTGGCGGCGGCGCGCGGCGGCTTCACCGGCGTGGCCTGCATGCCGAACACCCCCGTTCGCATCGACCAGCGCTCGGTGGTGGATCTGGTCCAGGCCCGGGCGGCCGAGGCGTGCGGAACGGAGGTCCATCCGGTCGCGGCCATGACAAAGAACCTCGAGGGCAAGGAGCTGACCGAACTGGCCGAGTTGGCCGAAGCCGGCGCGGTGGCCGCCTCCGACGACGGGCTCCCCGTCATGAACAGCGAAGTCTGCCGTCGCGCCATGGAGTACGCCCGCATGTGCGGCCTGCCGGTGCTGGTGCACTGCGAGGATCTGGCGCTGCGGGGACAGGGGGTGATGAACGAGGGCTACTGGTCGACGGTCCTGGGGTTGCGCGGGATCCCGCCCGCCTGCGAGGAGATCGGGGTGGCCCGCGACATCCTTCTGGCCGAACTGACGGGCTGCCGGGTGCACCTCTGCCATCTGAGCACGCGGGGCAGCGTGGAACTGCTGCGGGCGGCCCGCGAGCGAGGAGTCGCGGTGACGGCCGAGACCGCGCCGCACTACCTGACCCTGACCGACGAGAGCCTGAAGAGCTTCGACTCGTCCTTCAAGATGAACCCGCCGCTGCGGACCGCGGCCGATGTCGCCGCGCTGCGCGCCGCGGTCAAGTCGGGGCTGATCGAGGTCATCGCCACCGATCACGCGCCGCACACGCCCCAGTCCAAGGACGTCGAACTCGACCAGGCGCCATTCGGCGTCATCGGCCTGGAGACCTCCTTCGGCGTCTCGTACCGGGCCATGGTCGCCGAGGAGGGTATGAAGTTGGAAGACCTCGTCCGGCGCATGGCGGTGGCTCCGCGCCGCATCCTCGGCCTGCGCGGCGGACGCCTCGAGGTGGGGCAGCCCGCCGACTTCACCATCATCGACCTGGCCTGGCAATGGACGGTGGAGGCGGCGCGCTTCGCCTCGCAGGGCCGCAACTGCCCCTTCGAGGGCTGGACGCTGCCCGGCAAGGTCCTGTTGACCATGGCGGCCGGTCGCGTCACGCATGCGGCGGCGGCGCCGCAACGCGGCGGGCCTTCCCCCGCGCCTCCGGAGCGCCTGCGACGATGAACGGGCGCGGGGCGGCGCCTCGACCTGCGGCGCCGGCCGGGGCGTGCCGGCCCGGAACGTGCCGGCCCGGAACGTGCCGCACCGAAGCGGGCCGGCTCCCCCTCCCGGCCGGCCTGCTGGCGGGATGGCTGGCGGCCGCGGCCATCCTGGCCGTCGCGTCCGGCTGCACCTACTTCAACACGTTCTACTTCGCCAAGAAATACTATGCGCAGGCCGAGCGGTCCGTCCGCCGGTCCGAGTCGGACAAGCTCCCGCCGGATGCCGCGCAGAAGTACGACGAGGCCATCAAGCAGTGCGCCAAGGTGCTGGCCCACCACGCCGGCAGCCGCTGGACCGATGACGCGATCTACCTGATGGGGGCCTCCTACTACGGCAAGCGGGAGTTCGACACCGCGCTGAAGAAGTTCGACGAGCTGATCGCCAACTATCCGCAATCGGACCTCGTGCCGAAGGCGGAATTCATGAGCGGCCTTTGCCACTTCGAACGCCGCAACTACGAGATGATGCAGGCGGCCTTCGAACGAACCTTGCAGAGAAAACCGAAGTTCGAACGCCGCGACGAGATCCTCTTCACGCTCGGCCAGGCGGCCAAGGCGAGACGCGACTGGCGCGAGGCGATCCGCCACTACCGGGAACTGGTGCGCGTCTTCCCGGGCAGCGAGCGCGGACAGGAGGCCTTCCTCCTGATCGGCGACATGTACTTCGACCAGGGCTTGGTCGACAGCGCGCTCATCGCCTACGACGAACTGGTCCGGCGCGCCGAGACCGAGAAGGCCTACCGTGAAGCCGTCATCAAGTCCTCCGACACCCTGGTCCGCCTGGGACGCGCCGACGCAGCCATCCGGCAGCTCGATAAGCTTCTGCCCGACGACACCGGAAGCAACCGGCCGGCGGAGGACTGGCCGGCGAGTGTGCGCATCCACCTGGCCCAGGCGCACAACTCACGCGGAGAGCACGACGAGGCGTTGCGCCTGCTGCGTGAGGCGACCACCCTCTACCCCGGTTCCAGCCATGCCGCCGAGGCCCAGTTCCAGATCGGCTATACCTACGAGGTGCACATGGACTCGCTGGCCGCGGCCCGCAAGGCCTATGACCAGGTTTCCACGATGGGCTCGCGCAGCGTCTTTCGCGAGCAGGCCTTGCTGCGGGCCAAGGATCTGCAGCAGCTCGAGACCCTCGCGGAGGCGGGCGGCGCCGACAGCGTGGCCGGGAGCGATCTGGCGATGGCGTCGCTGAAGATCGCCGAGCTGCAGCTTTTCTCGCAGAACCGGGTGGAGGAAGCGCGGACGAAGTATCGCGAGGTCGTCGAGTTGTATCCGGGGACGCCGGCCGCGCCCCGGGCGGCGTACGCGCTGGCCTGGATCCGCCTGCATCGCGTGGAGGGGGAGCGCGACAGCGCGCTCGCTGACTTCCGGCGCGTGGTCGAGAGCTATCCGGCATCCCGCGCGGCCCGTGGCGCGGTCGGCCTGTTGGTGATGGAGGACGCCGACACGAGCGGCCTCACCGCCATCCTCGCCTCGGTCGAGCCGGACACGCTGGAAGCCGAACCGGCGCCGGTCGACGAAAAGCCGGAGGAGGAAGCCGCGCAGGTGGACTCGATGCCGCCGATGCCGCGGTTCGGCGGGGCTTCGGACGTCAACGCGGTGGAACAAGGGGGGGAAGAGATGGACGGACCTGGTCTCTCGCGTCTGCGGCGCCCGGGCGGGCGGGATGATCCCCGCCCGGTCGAATCTGTCGATGGGATCGATAGCCTGGCATCCAGACGGCGCTTCCTGCCGCCCTCTCAGGAAGCTCCATTGCCTCGTCAGGACTCGCTGGCGCCGCCGCCGGATTCGCTGCCTCCGCCTCAGGGCTCGCCGGTTCCGCCGCCGGATACCCTGCCGTCATGGCCCGACACTCTGCCGCCGCCGGATTCCCTGCCTCCGTTGCCGGAACTTCCGCCGCTGCCCGATACCCTGCCGCTGCCGGAGAGCCCCCGGCCGCCGGACCAGCTTCCGCCGCCGCCGCCGGGCGATGATCCGCCCGATTCCGGCGTGAGGGAACCATGACCGCGCCCGCTCCGGCGCAGGCCGTGGCGCGCGTTCTGGTCAACCAGAGGCTCACCAATGAAATCCACGAGATCCACCTGCGGCTTCCGTTGGACTGGGGACCGGCTCTCCCCGGGCAGTTCGTGATGCTGGAGTGTCCTCCGGCGGAGCTCTTCGGGTTGCGGCGCCCCTTCAGCCTCTCGGCGTGCCGGCGCACGGATCTCGGGGTCGACCTGGAGATCGTCTACGGAGCGGTCGGCCTCAGGACCCGAGCCCTCGCGCGCTTGCGCCCCGGCGACCGGGTGGAGCTGTCGGGCCCGTTCGGGCGGCCGTTCACGCGCCTTCCGGGACGGGTGCCGGTGCTGGTCGCGGGCGGGCGGGGCATTGCCCCGATCCTCATGCTGGCCGAGGCGTGGGCGCCGGAGGAGCCGCACGGACTGCTGCTCTACGGGGTCCGCCACCAGGCGCAGCTCGTTCCGGTCTTGCAGCCTCCGTACCCGCTGCACGTGGCCACCGATGACGGCTCCGAGGGGTTTCGCGGCACGGTCATCGCGCTGCTCGACGAGCTGTGCCTCACCGGGGTGGTCCGGCGGGAGGAGTGCGCACTCTACGCCTGCGGGCCCAACCGCATGCTGGCGGCCCTGGCCGCGTGGGCCGCGCCGCGGCGGGTCCCCTGCCTTGTTTCGCTCGAAACCCACTTCGGCTGCGGCCTGGGAATCTGCGCCGGCTGCGCCGTGCCGGTCCGGCCGCGCCCGGGGGAGGCCGGCGACGCGTTCCATCGTTACGCCTTCGCCTGCGTCGATGGGCCGGTGATGGATGCCACCCGGGTCGAGTGGGAGGGCTTGGCGGAATGACTCCCGAACAGGAAAGGCCGGCGCCGCTCTCGGTTCGCCTGGGACCGGTCCGCCTGCCCAACCCGGTCCTCACCGCCTCGGGAACCTTCGGGTATGGCGCGGAATCTCCGGGGCTGACGGCCACGCGGCGGCTGGGCGGCATCGTCACCAAGACGGTGACCCTCGAGCCGCGTGCCGGCAACCCGCCGCCGCGGCTGGCGGAGACGCCGGCCGGGCTGCTCAACTCCATCGGCCTGCAGAATGTCGGGGTGGAGGCCTTCTGCCGGGAGAAGCTGCCCCGGCTGCGCGAACTAGGCATGGCGCTGATCGTCTCCGTAGGGGGCCGCCGTCCCGAGGAGTATGCCGAGGTGGCCCGACGGCTCTCCGGCGAGCCGGGGATCATGGCGCTGGAAGTCAACATCTCGTGCCCGAACGTCAAGGAGGGGGGACTGGAGTTCTGCCAGTCCGAGAAGGCCGCCGCCGAGGTGATCGCCGGGATCCGGCGGACGACCGGGCTGCCTCTCTGGATCAAGCTCAGCCCCAATGTTACCCGCATCGGAGATCTGGCCCGCGTGGTCGAGGACAACGGCGGCGACGGCATCACGGCGGTCAACACGTTCGTCGGGTTGAGCGTGGATGTCCGCACGCGGCGCAGCCGCCTCTGGCGCGGTTCGGGGGGGCTCTCCGGGCCGGCCATCCGGCCGTTGGCGCTGGCCAAGGTGCATGAGGTGGTGCGCCACACCCGCCTGCCGGTGATCGGCGCGGGCGGAATCGCCACGGCCCAGGATGCGCTCGAGTTCCTCATTGTCGGAGCGCGCGCCGTGCAGATCGGCACCGCTCTCTTCCGGGATCCGGCCGCCGGCGCGCTCGTGGTGGAGGGTCTCCAGCGCTACCTGGAGGAGCAGAAGCTGGAGTCCATCGAGCAGCTCATCGGCACCTACATCGAAGGAGGCGCTCATTGAAGCACAACGATGACCTGCCGGGACCGCCCCGGCCGGCGCGCTCCGCCGAGCGCGTGGTGGTGGCCCTGGACGTGCCGGACCGCGCGCAGGCGCTCGGCCTGGTGGAAATGCTGGGAGACGCGGTGCTCTGGTACAAGGTGGGCATGGAGCTCTTCTACGCCGAGGGCGCGGGCCTGGTGGAAGAACTCGGCCGCCGCGAGAAGAAGGTCTTTCTCGACCTGAAGCTTCACGACATCCCCAACACCATGGCCTCGGCCCTGCGCAGTCTCACGCGGCTTCCCATCCACCTGACCACGCTGCACGCCGCCGCGGGACCCGAGGCCCTGGATGCCTGCGCGGCGGTCGTGCGGGAGCGGACCGGGGCCGGCCGTCCAGCGCTCGGTCTCCTGGGGGTCACCCGGTTGACGAGCCTGCCGCCACCGGAACCAAAACGTCCCTGGGATGACGTGGTCGAACTCGCGGGGATGGCCGTGCGTGCCGGCCTCGACGGTTGGATCGCTCCGGCCGCCGCGGCCCCGGCGCTGCGACAGGCGCACGGGGCGAATCCAGTGCTCGTCTGCCCGGGCATCCGGCTGCCCGAACATGAGCGCCAGGACCAGGTCGCCGTGGGGACGCCCGAGGCGGCGGTAGCCGGAGGCGCGGACTGGATCGTGGTGGGCCGGCCCGTGACCCGGGCAGCGGATCCTCGCGCGGCGGTCGAGGCCATCCTGGCCCGGCTCGATGGCGCCTGAGCCATCCCGGTTTTGAACGCCACCGGTGCGAAGCAAAGGGACACAGACCCTGATCGGCGGCGGTGGAGGCCCGGGGGCGGTCCGGTTGACCGGTCCTTGGGGAGCACGCTAGGATAGACAGGATTTTCACAAAAGCAGGACAGGGGGCCGCGGTTCCCGATTCGTGGCGAAAGGCGGGGGAGGCTTGAGCATGCAGCGTATCGCGATGGTCGGAACCGGGTACGTCGGTCTGGTCACCGGCGCCTGTCTGGCGGACTTCGGCAACCGGGTGATCTGCGTGGACCTCGACACCGAGAAGGTCGCCCGGCTGCGTGAGGGAAAGCTCCCGTTCTACGAGTTCTCGCTCGGCGAGGTCGTCGAACGGAACATGGCGCAGCGGCGTCTGTTCTTCACCTCGGATCTGGCCGAGGCCATCCGCAGCAGCAAGGTGATCTTCATCGCCGTCGGCACCCCCACCGGGAAGGACGGCGAGGCCGACCTGTCGCAGGTCTTTTCCGTGGCCAGCTCGATCGCCGAGCACATGAACTCCTACAAGCTGGTGGTCCAGAAGAGCACGGTTCCGGTCGGCACGGGCGAGAAGGTGCTGCGGACCATCGAGTCCCTGCTGAAGAAGAAGAACATGCCCTTCGACGTGGCCAGCAACCCGGAGTTCCTGCGCGAAGGTTCGGCGGTGGAGGACTTCATGCGCCCCGACCGCGTCGTCATCGGCACCTGGTCGAAGAAGGCCGAGGCCATCCTGGAGGAGATCTATCGTCCGCTCTATCTGGGGGGCACCCCCATGGTGAAGGCGACGGTCCAGACTGCCGAGATGATCAAGTACGCCAGCAACGCCTTCCTCGCGACCAAGATCTCGTTCATCAACGAGATCGCCAACCTGTGCGAGGTCCTGGGCGCCGACGTCAAGGCGGTCGCCCGCGGCATGGGGCTGGACAACCGGATCGGCAACAAGTTCCTCCACGCCGGCGCCGGCTACGGCGGCTCCTGCTTCCCGAAGGACACGATGGCCCTGGCCAGCTTCGCGCGCGAGGCCAAGGTTCCCTCGCAGATCGTCGAGGCCACCATCGACGTCAACGCCCGGCAACGCACCCGCATGATGGACAAGGTCCACGAGATCGCGGGCAACCTGCGCGGCAAGGAGATCGCGGTCCTCGGGCTCTCCTTCAAGCCGCAGACCGATGACGTCCGCGAGTCGGTGGCGATCGACCTGATCGGCCTCATGCAGAAGGAGGGCGCGAGGGTCCGGGTCTTCGATCCGGTGGCGATGGAGGCCGCCGCACCTCTGCTGCAGGGCGTCACCTTCGCGCGCGATTCCTACGACGCGGCCACCGGCGCCGCCCTGCTCGTGATCGCCACGGAGTGGAACGAGTTCCGCGTCCTCGATCTGGCCAAGCTGCGCCGTCTGATGAAGGTGCCGGCGGTGGTCGACTGCCGCAACATCTACGAGCCCGAGGTGTTGACGAAAGCCGGCTTCGCCTACCGGGGCGTCGGCCGCGGTTCGCGGGTACCCCAGCGCAACGGCGGCGACGGCCGGACCGCCCGTGCCGGGCGCGCCTCCGCGTCCGCCCGGCCGAAAGCCGGGGCGCGGCGCCCGGCCGGATCCAACGGGGGAGTCTCGCGCCGGACCAGGGCGGGATGCTGACCATCATGGCGGGCTCGCCCCGGGCGCGCCTCGGCCGTCCGCGCGGCCTTCGAAGAGGACATTCGGTTTCGGAAAGGACGGGAACTTGGCGGATCCACTGGGCAGCGCGAACTTCCTCGTGACCGGGGGCGCCGGCTTCATCGGCTGCAACTTCGTCCACGAACTCCTGCGCAGGTTTCCGCAAGCGCGGGTGACCGTGCTGGACAAGCTCACCTACGCGGGGAATCCGGCCAACCTCGATCCGGTCCGCGACCATCCCGGGTTCCGCTTCGTGCGGGGGGACATCGCCGATGCCGCGGTGGTCGACCCTTTGATCGCGGAAGGTTTCGATTACGTCGTCAACTTCGCCGCCGAGACGCATGTGGACCGCTCGATCGGGGACCCTTCGTCGTTCGTGCGTACCGATGTCTTCGGCGTCTATGTCCTGCTCGAGGCGGTGCGGCGCCATCCGGTCCGGCGCTTCCTTCAGATCTCGACCGACGAGGTCTACGGAGAGATCCTGGGGGATCCCGTCACCGAGGAAGGCCCGCTGAAGCCGCGCAATCCCTACGCCGCCAGCAAGGCCGGCGGCGACCGGCTGGCCTTCTCCTACTGGGCCACTTACGGACTGCCGGTGGTCGTGACGCGCTGCTCGAACAATTACGGGCCTCACCAGTACCCCGAGAAGCTGATCCCGCTCTTCATCACCAACGCCTTCGAGGACCAGCCTCTGCCGGTCTACGGCGACGGCCGGAACACCCGGGACTGGATCCATGTCCTCGACCACGTGGACGCGCTCCTGACGCTGCTGGCCGCCGACGGGGTCGATGGGGAGGTCTGGAACATCGGCGCGGGCAACGAACTCGATGTGCTGACCATCACCGACCACCTCCTGCGCTACACGGGGAAGCCGAAGTCCCTGCTGGCGTACGTGGTCGACCGGCCCGGGCACGATCGCCGCTATGCCCTGGATTGTTCCAGGCTCACGGAACGCACCGGCTGGCGCCCCCGCCGCGATTTCGCGGAGGGACTGCGCGAGACGGTCGACTGGTACCGGCAGAATCGGGCCTGGTGGGAACCGCTCAAGAGCGGCGAGTTCCGCGAGTACTATCAGCGTAACTACAAGTTCATCACCCCCGGATCATCCGACTGACGTCGGGTGGCGCCGTTCCGCGGATGAGGCGGCAAGGCGCCGCCGCTTCGCCGGCGGTCGTGGCCGGGGCCAGCGCGGCGCCGGGGCCTGGAGAAACAAGGAGAAGACAACCTGGACGCTCCCATCCTGGTTACCGGCGGGGCCGGTTTCATCGGCTCCCATCTGGTGGAGTCGCTCCTGCGGCGAGGCGGAACCGTCCGGGTCCTGGACGATCTCTCGACCGGGCGAAGGGAGAACCTGGCCGCGCTGGCCGGGCCCCGGTGCGAGCTGATCGAAGGTTCCGTGCGCGACCTCCGGCTCTTCCGTGAGGCCATGGAAGGATGCGGACGAGTCTTCCACCTGGCAGCCTCTGTCGGCGTGGCGTTGATCACGGCGCGCCCCGCCGAATGCCTGCGCAACAATCTGGAGGGGACACAGAACCTCTTCGACGCCGTCACGGCGCAGCGGCATCCTCCCCGGGTGATGCTCTTCTCCAGTTCCGAGGTCTACGGCAAGTCCTCCCGGGTTCCGCTGCGCGAGGATGAGGAACTGGTGCTGGGGCCGACTTCGGTTCCGCGCTGGTCCTATGCCTCCGCCAAGATCGTGGGCGAGTTCCAGGCGCTCGCCGCACACCGCGCGCGCGGCCTCCCCGTCACGGTGGTGCGCTGTTTCAACACGTGCGGCCCCCGCCAGCTCTCCGCCTACGGGATGGTGCTTCCCCGCTTTCTCGAGCAGGCGCTTCGGGGGCAACGGCTGACCGTCTATGGCGACGGCCGCCAGACCCGCTGCTTCTCCGATGTGGCCGATGTGGTCGAACAGGTTCTGCTGCTGGAGGGACACCCGGCCGCCGCCGGCGAGGTCTTCAACGTCGGCAATGACGAGGAGATCTCGATCCTCGAACTGGCCCGCCTGATCGTGGAGATCAGCGGCTCCAGATCCGAGGTGGTCAACGTTCCGTATCCGTCAGGCTACGGACCGCAGTTCGAGGATGTGCCGCGCCGCGTCCCCGACCTGACCAAGCTCCGCGCCTACCTGGGGAACACCCCGGAGACGGACCTTCGGACGTTGATCGAGCGCACGCTCCGCGGACACCGGGCCGATCCCGCGCGCGCCGCGGGGGCGGCCGCTCCTCCCGTCTAGGCCGGACGTTCCCTCCATGTCGCTGCTGCCGGCCCTGGCCGCCTTCGCGGTGACCGTGATGGCGGTTCCCCTCTGGAGCCGCCTCCTGCGTGGGGGGCCATGGCTCGACCAACCGAGGTCGAACCGGCACAACCGGCGGGCCGTTTCGCGCACCGGGGGAGCCGCCTGGTTGACGGCCGTTCTGGCGCTGCTCTTCCTGGCTCCGGTTCTTCCCGCCGGCGGAGCGGCAGGCGCCGCCCCAGGCTTTCCGGCCGCTCCTCTCGTCCTGGCCGCTCTCTTGCCGGCGGCCTTCGCCATCGGCCTCCTGGACGACGCCGGCCGCATCGGGCCGGGGCCGAAGTGGATGGCACAGACTCTGCTGCTGGCCGGGTCCGTCTGTTGCTGCAACGGCGCAACGGAGGGAGGGGCCTGCCTGGCGGGGCTGCCGTTGACGTGGAGCGCGGGGGCGGTCTTCCTTTTGGCGCTGGCCGTGCAGACCGCGCTGGAGATCCACGACAACATGGACGCGTTGCTGGCGATCTCCTCCGCGGCGTTCTTCCTGTCGCTGGCGCTGTCGCATCCGGCGGTCGATGGAGGTTGGCTGCGTCCGGTCTCCCTGGCCGCGGGGGGCGCGTCCCTCGGCGTTCTCGTGTTCAACCGCCCCCCCGCACGGGTCTTCTTCGGCAACTCCGGCAGCATGGCGGTGGCGCTATTGGCCGCACTGCTGCTTGCCGGAGCGCTCCTGCCCGCGACCCGGCCCGGCGCGGGGCCGGTGCCGTGGGGCCTGGCGTTGCCGTTGATCTGGCCGCTGGCCGACCTGGCCTTCGTCACGGTGCGGCGGCTGCTCCAGGGGCGGCCGCCCTGGCGAGGCGGGCGGGACCACACCACGCATGGGCTGGCCGCGTGGATCGGCGACCGCGGGGTTGCCGCTACGGCGATGGCGATCGCGGGGTTGGGAGCGCTGGCCACCTATTGGCTGGGCTGGTCGCGTTGACCTGCCCGCGCCCCTGTGTTAGCGTGCCACCTTGCAACAGGCCTCGTGGACCACGAGGGCCATTCGCCGAGAGGGGAGCGGAATGCTGGATTTGCGCATGATCCGGAACGACGTCGATCGGGTCCGGCGCGGGCTGGCCGCCAAAGGCGCCGCCGCCCAGCTCGACGCGGTGCTGGATCTGGAAGAACAGCGCCGGCGCGCCCTCCAGGAAGTGGAGACCCGAAAGGCGCAACGCAACCGCCGTTCCGAGGAGGTCCCGAAGCTCAAGGCGGCGGGGGGCGACGCCACCGCGGTCCTGGCCGAGATGAAGGCCCTGGCCGAGGAGATCAAGGAACTCGACGCCCGGGTCAAGGAACTGGACGACCGGCTCGAGCCGTTGCTACACCGTCTCCCCAACCTGCCGCATGACTCCGTCCCGGTGGGCCCCGACGCCTCGGCCAATGTCGAGGTCCGCCGGTGGGGGACGCCCGGGACTCCCACCCATCCGATCCTGCCGCACTGGGAGATCGGAGAGCGGCTCGGACTGCTGGACCTCCGCCGGGCCAGCCGGATGTCGGGCGCCGGCTTTGCCGTCTTCGCCGGCGCCGGCGCGCGCCTGCAGCGGGGCCTCATCCAGTTCATGCTCGATCTGCACATCCAGCGGCACCGTTTTGTCGAGGTCTCGACGCCCTATCTTGTCCGGCGGGAGTCGATGTTCGGCACCGGCCAGCTGCCGAAGATGGAAGACGACATGTACCACTGCGCGGCGGACGACCTCTTCCTGATCCCCACCGCCGAGGTCTCGATCACCAATCTCTACCGGGACGACATCCTCCAGGCCGAGGACCTGCCCATCTACCATGTCGGCTACTCGCCCTGCTTCCGCCGCGAGGCGGGGGCCGCCGGCAAGGACACGCGCGGACTGGTGCGGTTGCACCAGTTCGACAAGGTGGAGATGGTCAAGATCGTCCGGCCCGAAACCTCCTACGACGAGCTGGAGACGCTGCTGGCGTGCGCCGAGGCGGTGTTGCAGGAACTGGAGCTTCCCTACCGCGTTCTCACCCTCGCCAGCGGCGATCTCTCGTTCTCCGCGGCGAAGTGCTATGACCTGGAAACCTGGGCGCCGGCCGAGGCCCGGTGGCTCGAGGTCAGCTCGTGCAGCAATTTCGAGGCGTTCCAGGCGCGGCGCCTCGGGCTGCGCTACCGGACCGCGGACAAGCGTCTGGAGTTTCCGCACACCCTCAACGGCAGCGGCCTGGCGCTTCCACGCGTCATCGTTAGCCTGCTGGAGGTGCACCAGACGGAGAGGGGCACCGTGCGGATACCCGCCGCGCTGCGGCCTTACCTGGACGGATTGGAGGAGTTGGGACCGGGGCCGGCCTGATGGCCCGCCACCCGGGAACCGGCACACCCATGTCCCGCACCCGACTCCCGCTTTTGCTCAGGGCCTACCTCTTTTTCGGGACGGTCATCCTGATCGGGGCGGGGGTCGTGTACACGACCAGCCAGATCGAACGCCTGCGCAGCCAGTCGCAGGCCTACTCCCGCCTCTTCGCCCGCTTCTGCGCGCAGACCACCCTGGCCGCCACCGACGATCCCGCGCTCCGGCAGATCTTCCAGGAGGTCATCAAACCGGCCGATTTCCCCATGGTCCTGACCGACGACCAGGGCGTTCCCCGCGTCTGGAAGCTGCCGGTGGACTCCCTGGGCCAGGATGAGCTGCGCGAGATCGTCGCCCGCTTCGACCGGCACAACACTCCCATTCCGATTCGCGAGCCGGGAACCGGCCGGATCTTCGGCCACGTGCACTACGGCGAGGCCGGCCTGGTGCGCGAGCTGCAGTGGATTCCCTTCGTGCAGATCGGGGCGATCTTCCTCTTCATCGCCCTCGGCTACATCGGCTACCGGAGCATCAAGACCAGCGAGCAGCGCTCCATCTGGATCGGTCTCGCCAAGGAGACGGCCCACCAGCTCGGAACCCCCATCTCCTCGCTCCTGGGCTGGGTGGAACTGCTGCGCGAGAAGCAGATCGAGAGCCTGCGCTCCGACGGCCGCGTCGAGATGGCCGAGGGAGACCTGCGGGAAGTGCTCGACGAGATGGAGAACGACGCGGAACGGCTGCAGAAGGTGGCGATGCGTTTCGGGCAGGTCGGCAGCCTCCCGCGCCTGGAGGCGCAGGACGTCGCGCCCATCGTCAGCGAGGCGGTGCGCTACTTTCGCCGCCGCATTCCCCATCTGGGCAAGGATGTCGAGATCCGCGAACGCTACGAACTGGTGCCGCCGGTGAGTGTAAACAAGGAACTGATCGAGTGGGTGGTCGAGAACGTCCTGAAGAACGCGGTGGACGCGACGGATCGCCAGAAGGGGAGCATCAGCGTCGACGTGGTGCGCCGGCGTGAGACCGAGTCGGTCGAGATCCGCGTGACCGACACCGGACGCGGCATGACGCCGGCCGAGATGAAGTTGGTCTTTGATCCGGGATTCACGACGAAGACGAGAGGCTGGGGGCTGGGCCTGACGCTCGCCAAACGCATCGTTGAGGAGTATCACGGCGGGCGGATCTGGGTCGAGAAGAGCCAGCCGGGCCACGGCTCCACGGTCGTGATCGCCTTCCCGGTCTGACCTGGCAACGGCACGGGCCCCAGCGGCGCCGCCGGCGGCCCGACGGACGCATGGGAGCGTTGGAAGACCCGAGGGCGCGACCGGTACGGATCGGACATAGAACGGACGGCATGCAGTGAACAACACTCCACGACAGATCCTCTGGGCGGACGACGAAATCGACATGCTCCGCCCGCACATCCTGTACCTGCAATCCAAGGGCTTCGAGGTGGCGGCGGTGAGCAACGGCGAGGATGCCCTGCAACTGGCCGGGCAGCGCAAGTTCGACGTCGTGCTGCTCGACGAGATGATGCCCGGCATGGGCGGCCTGGCCACGCTGGAGGCGCTGCAGAACCTCGTGCCGAACCTGCCGGTGATCATGATCACCAAGAGCGAGGAAGAGAACCTGATGAACATGGCGCTGGGCCAGCGCATCAGCGACTACCTGACCAAGCCGGTCAATGCCAGCCAGATCTTCCTGGCCATCAAGAAGGTGCTGGAGGGTGAGTCGCTGCAGCGCAGCCAGCGCACGCGGGATTACGTCGCCGAGTTCAACCGCATCTTCTCGCTGCGCCACGGCGACCTGGAGTGGCGGGATTGGCTGGAGCTCTACTCCAACGTGGTCGCCTGGGACCTGGAACTGCGCGGGATGCAGAACGAGAGCCTGGTCCGGTCCCACGACGACCAGAAGCTTCAGCTCAACAAGGAATTCGGCAAGTTCATCGAGACCTCCTACCGGGGGTGGGTGACGCGCAGCGATCCGAACCGTCCGCCCCTCTCGGTGGACATCGTCCCTCGCTGGGTCCTGCCCCATGCCCGGGAAGGCAAGCGGGTCGCGCTGGTGGTCATCGACTGCATGCGGCTCGATCAGTGGCGCATGCTGGAGCCGCTCCTGCAGCCTTACTTCGACATCAAGACCGACCTCTACTTCAGCATCCTCCCCTCGGCGACGCCTTACGCGCGCAATGCGATCTTCAGCGGCCTCTTCCCGCTGGAGATCGCGCGGCGGCATCCTTCCTGGTGGCTGGAGGACGCGCCCAAGGAGGCCAGCCGCAACCGCTACGAGAAGGAGCTGCTGGAGGAACAGATGCGCCTGCAGGGGCTGGAGCCCGCCGGCCTCCGCTATCACAAGGTATACTCGGTCAACGAGGGCAACCTGCTGCGCAAGAAGGTCGGCACCTGGCTCGGCATTCCCTTCCTGGCGCTGGTCTTCAACTTCCTCGACATGGTGGCGCACGGCCAGTCCGAGTCGGAGATCCTGCAGGAACTCGCCCCCGATGACGAGGCGCTGCGCCGGCTGCTGCACGGCTGGTTCCAGCACTCCGTCCTCTTTGAGGTTCTGCGCATCCTGTCGCGGCAGAACACGACCGTGGTGGTCACGACCGATCACGGCCTGGTCAATTGCCGGCGCCCCTCGGTGGTGCTGGCCAACCGCGACGCCTCGACCAGCATCCGCTTCAAGTTCGGCGACAACCTCGTCTGCGAGGAGAAGGAAGCCATCCACGTGAAGAACCCCGGGGAGTTCATGCTGCCCCCCGGGAGCCTGACGAAGCACTACATCCTCGCCCGGGAGAACTTCTTCTTCGTCTATCCCACGAACCAGCATCGCTACGAACGCCAGTTCCGCGGAACCTTCCAGCACGGGGGAATCTCGCTGGAGGAGATGATCCTGCCGGTGGCGACGCTGACGCCGCGCCCGGTCGATGTATGACCCGCCTGGAGTGGAGAAGCACGAACGAGCGGGAGACGATCGGATTCGGGGAGGCGCTGGGGGCGGCGCTGGTGGCCCCGGTCTGGGTCGGCCTGAGCGGAACGTTGGGAGCGGGCAAGACCCGGCTGGTCCAGGGCATTGCCGCCGGGCTCGGCTATGGCGGCCGTGTCCGCAGTCCTTCCTTCGTCCTCGAGCACCGCTATCCTGCCCGGGTGCCGCTGCGCCACCTCGATCTCTACCGCCTGGAAAGCGGATTCGGGGATCTCGAGGCGGCCTGGGAGGAGGATGACCGTTCGGTCGTCGTGGTGGAGTGGGCCGATCGCGTGACGGCGCGGCCGGCGCGCTCCATCTCCATCCGTCTCGACTTCGAGGCCGCTCCACCGAAGGGGGCCGGCGGTCTGCAGCCGGCGCTCGGGGAGGAGCCGGCGCGATGGATCCACCTGAGTTGGAGCGCGCCAGGCCTGCTGCGTGACTGGGATCTCCGCCGGGCCCGTCTCGGGGCCGATGCCCTTCGCCACGTAGCCACCATTCCGCCGGGCTCAACGCTTTCTCTCGCGGCAAGCGAGCGCGATGAGCCCGGCCAAGGAAAGGCCGCGGGGGCGCGATGACGTCCGGAACCTCCGGCGGGCGTTTCGTCGAGGGGGCGGTGCTGGGCATCGAGACCTCGGGCAATCACACCGGGGCGGCGCTGCTGGCGGACGGACGGCTGATCGCCGAGGTGATCGTCGACTACCGGTCCGGAGCGGCCGAGCAACTCCCCGAAGTCTTGCGCCGGATGCTGGCCGATCACGACATGCCGCCCCGGCGCCTGCGGCGGGTCGGCGTATCGCTCGGGCCAGGCTCTTTCACGGGCTTGCGCATCGGACTGGCCACCGCGCGTGGTCTGGCCTGGGGCGCGGATCTTCCTTTGGTCGCCGTGTCCTCCCATGAGGTCCTGGCGTGGCCCTGGAAGGAGAGCGGCGCGCCGGTTGTCCTGTTGACCGGGTTGCGGCGAGAGCGGCTCTTCCTGGAGGCCGGATCCTGGAGCGGGGACTGGTGGAGCGCGCGCATCCCGGCGCGCAACGTCAACCTGCTCGAGGTCGCGGAGGCGCTCCGGCCGCTGGCGGGGGATGCTCCCTGGCGTTTCACGGGCGAGTCGGTAGCGTCGGTCCTCGCGGCCGTGCCCGACCTGGGGCGCTGGGGCGCGCCCACCGCCGACCCATTGCACGGTCTGCGCCGCCCGGCGGTCGTGGCACTTCTGGCGGCCCGCACGGGGGCGCGGGAAACCATCGGCCAGGCCATGGAAGATCTCGAGCCGCGCTACCTGCGGGAGGCTGACGCGCGGCGTCCCGTCCCCACGGCGGGAGGGCGGCGTGGCGGCTGACCACGTGCCGGGGAAGTCCGCGGGGTCCGGCGAGAAACGGATTGAGCCGTTGGCCGAGGCGCACGTGGCCGAAGTCGTGCGTCTGGAGCGCGTCTGCTTCACCGATCCCTGGTCTGCCGGCGCCTTTCTCGAAGAGATCCGCCGCGACTCGGCTCAGTCGCACCTTCGCGTCCTGATCCAGGATGGCGCCGTGCGGGCCTACTCGATCGCGTGGTTCGTCGCTGATGAGGGGCACCTCGCCAATCTGGCGGTTGCCCCCGGGTACCGCCGCCAGGGCTTCGCCCGGGACCTCCTGGAGGACCTGGTCGCCGAAGCGCGCCGCCGTGAGACCGCCAGCGTTTGGCTGGAGGTGCGGGTCAGCAACGAGGGCGCCATCGCGCTCTATCGCGGCTACGGTTTCGTACCCGCCGGCATCCGCAAGAACTACTATAGGCGGGAGCATGAGGACGCGCTCCTCATGGTTCTGGCCCTGGGCCCGGAGGAGGCGAAACGTGTCCTGGTTCAGCCGCAAGCACGACGGACCGCAGCCACAGACCAAGCGGGAGACCCCTGACGGGATCTGGCTGAAGTGTCCAGACTGCTCCGAGATCCTCTACCGCAAGGAGGTGGAGCAGAACCAGTGGGTCTGCGTCCGCTGCTCCCATCATTTCCGCATCAGCGCCGCCGACTACGTCAAGCTCCTGGTCGATCCGGATTCCTTCACCGAGCTCTTCGCCGGGATCACCTCGGTGGACCCGCTCAAGTTCCAGGACTCGGCGCGCTACGCCGACAGGATCAAGAACGCGACCGCGGGGGGGCTGCGCGAGGCCGTCGTCACCGGCCGCGCGCGCCTGGAGGGGGATGAGCTCTGCCTGGCCGTGATGGAGTTCGGTTTCATGGGGGGCAGCATGGCCTCGGCGGTCGGCGAGAAGCTTGCTCGCCTGGCCGACACTTCCTGGGAGGCGGAAATCCCCCTGGTCATCGTCTCGGCTTCCGGCGGCGCCCGCATGCAGGAGGGAATTCTCTCCCTCATGCAGATGGCCAAGACCTCGGTGCAACTCGCCCGGCTCGCCGAGAAGCGCATCCCCTACATCTCGATCATGATCCATCCCACGACGGGGGGCGTGACCGCGAGCTTCGCCTCCCTGGGGGACGTCATCCTGGCCGAGCCCAAGGCGCTGATCGGCTTCGCGGGCCCACGGGTCATCGAGCAGACCATCAAGCAGGAGCTGCCGCCCGGATTTCAGAGGTCCGAGTTCCTCCTCGAGCACGGCATGGTCGACCGTATCGTGTCGCGCAAGGAGATGCGCTCCACGCTCGCCTCCCTGCTCCGCTTCTTCAAGGAGGCCCGCACCAGCCCATGGGGTTCCTGAACTGGAACGCAGCCCTGGAGTGGCTGTTGAGCCTGGAGAAGGGCGGCATCAAGCTCGAGCTCTCGCGCATGCGAGCGGCCCTGGCCGAACTGGGGGATCCGCAGCGCGCCTATCCCTGCGCGCTCATCGCGGGCACCAACGGCAAGGGATCGACCTCCGCGGCGCTGGCCTCGTGCCTGGATCTGGCCGGCCGGCGCGTCGGGCTCTTCACCTCGCCTCATCTCCTCGACTATCGGGAGCGGATCCGCCTCGGCGCGGCGATGGCCGATCCGTCGCAGTTGCTCGCGGTCGTCAACGAAGAGCGCGACGTCTGGATACGGCAGCAACTCTCCTTCTTCGAGGCGACCACGGCGCTGGCCTTCTCCTTCTTCCGCCGCTCGGGCGTCGACTTTGCGGTGGTGGAGGTCGGCCTGGGGGGAAGGCTCGACGCCACCAACACCGTCGAGCCGCTCCTGTCGGTCATCACGCCCCTGGGCATGGACCACGCGCATCTTCTGGGAGACACGCCCGCCGCCATTGCCCGGGAGAAGGCCGGGATCCTGCGCCCGGGCGTCCCGGTGGTGCTGGGTGGCGGAGCATTCGAAGCGATCGAGGCCGTGCGGGAGCGCGCCGCCGAGTTGGGCAGCCCCTTCCACCTCCGACGGCAGCTTCTGCGCATCCACCGGGACGATGACGCGGCGCCGCGGGACTCGGCCACGCCGGGCGGCGCCGAGGCCGATGGGCGCCCCCGCCATGTGGGACATGCCCGCCCCGGCTTCCCTGCGGATATCGCCTGGCCCGGCGCGGGCCTGGCCCTCGCTCCCCGTCTCCCGGGCGTCCACCAGGTGGGCAACATGTTCGTGGCCGCGCTCGGGCTGGCGCTTCTCCGGGGACGCGGGATTTCGATCGACGACCGGCAGATCCAGGCAGGCATCGCGCGCCTGCGCTGGCCGGGGCGTCTGGAACGCCCGATCCCCGGGGTCCCCCTGGTCGCTGACGTGGCGCACAATCGTGAGGGCGCCCGGGTGCTCGCCCACTATCTGCGACGTGAGTTTTCTGGGCGCGAGATTCGTCCGGTGGTCGGGATGTTGCAGCAGAAGGACCACCTCGGCTTCTTCCGCGAGCTGCGGCGCGCGGTTCCGCATGTCCGGGTGGCCGAACTCCATTGTGAGCGGGCCGCCGCGATCGAGGCGGTGGCGGCCTCGGCGGAGCAAGCGGGCATGAGCGCGCTGCGGCGGGAGACGATCGCCCTGGCGCTGGAGGAGGCCTTGCAGGGAGCGTCGGATCCGGCCGGCCCGATCGTCGTCCTGTGCGGCTCCTTCCACACGCTGGATGAGGGCTACCAGGCCATGGGGATCGCCCCGGTAGAGGCGCTGTGGGGTTCCTGAGGCGTGCCGGCCAGGCATACGGGATCGCCGGAGGGTGACATGGGCGTGATCGGCATCGATATCGGCGGCACCTTGATCAAGGGTGGATTCCTCGACGCGAATGGCGAGGTGGTCCATGAACTGGCGCGGCCGACGCCGGCGGACGATCCCCCGGAAGCGACTCTGCCGGTGATCGTGTCCATGGTGCGGGAGCTGACGGATCGAGGCGGGGCGACCACTCTTCTCGGGGTGGCGTGCGCGGGACTGGTGGATCCGGTGGCGGGTGTCGTCCGGCGTTCGCCCAACCTTCCTCTTTGGAGCGGCGTCGAACTCCGCCGTCTGGTGGGTGGGGCGCTGGGGATGTCTCCCCTCGTGCTCAACGACGCCAACGCGTGCGCGGTGGCCGAGGCCCGACGCGGCGCGGCGCGTGACGTCCCCTCGGTGGTGGCCCTCACGATCGGCACGGGTGTCGGCGGCGGCATCCTCATCGGCGGTCGCCTCTGGGCCGGCCGCAACGGCTTTGCCGGCGAGGTGGGGCACATCGTGATCCAGGCCGGCGGGCCCCGCTGCAGCTGCGGCGCCTCCGGGTGCCTCGAGTCGCTGGTCGGGACCGAGGCGATCCTGCGGTCGTTTCACGCGTCGGGGGGGGACCCGGCGGCGGCGCAGGAGGGGACCGACCGGACCGGCGTGACCCCCCGCGACGTCTCCCTGCTTGCGCGCAACGGGAACGCCGCGGCCCTCCACGCGTACGAGGAGGCGGGCAGATTCCTGGGCATCGGCCTGGCTTCGCTGACCCACTGCCTGGACCCGGACGTGTTCGTGATCGGGGGAGGGATCGCGCGTTCGGCCGACCTGCTTCTGCCGGCGGCGCGCGCGTCCTTGGTGGAGACGAGCTTCTATCCCGAGGAGATGCTTCCGGAGATCCGGGTGGCAGCCATGGGTCCGTCCGCCGGTTGGATCGGCGCGGCCCTGGCGGCCGCCGAACAACCTGAGGGGTGAGGGCGGGATCCCTGTTGGGCGGGAACACACACGATCACCGGCCGCGCTTCCCGCGGCGGATGTCTGCCGCGGCGGCCCGGGTTGTCTCTGCCGGGTGGGCATCGGCCTTCCCTCCCATCCGGCCGCCGCGGCTTTGCCATCGCGGCCGGGATGGACTCCGCGAGCGTGCGGGATTCCATGAGGAAGCGGCGCGCCGGTGGCTCGCTTTCACGCTGCGATTCACCCTGGTCTCGGCGCAGGTCCTCCTCGCGGGAGGGAGTTGCTCCCAAGCTCCCCGGACGGAGCCCCCGGCGGTGCCGGGAGCTGTCCACGGCGACACCCTTGCGGTCTCCGGCGAGCGGGGCGCCGAGGCGGCCGGGGCGAGCACCGGGGACCGCCCGGACACCAGCGGTACGCCGGCGCAGCCATCCGGCGCCGTCGTCGCTGCCCCCGCGGACACAAGCGCAGCAGAGCCGCCGCCGCCGATGACCGGAGCCGCCGGCCTCGGGACCGAAACCGGCGCGCCGCCATCGCCCCCGGAAGAACCGGGCGCCGTCCGGGACGAAGGCGCGCCGGCGCGCGCCTCCGAGCCGAGCGACCGGGTGGAGGTGGAAGAACCCTGGGTCATCGAGGGCGCGTCCCTGCAGGGGTCCCGCGGCTTCGGCACCGAGCTCACGGAACCGGTCGTCACCCATGGCGTCCTGCGCATCACGGGCCGGACCGGGCGGCTGAGCGAGGACCGAAACACCGTGACCCTCCACGAGGACGTCCGCATCGTGGACACCTCCCATGTCGTGACGGCCCAGACCGGCACCTACCAGCGCTTCAGCCGGATGCTCTACCTCAGCGGCGACGTGCGCGGCGAGGGGCCCCAGGGAACCTTTTCGGCGCACGATCTCTCCTGGGACCGGGCGCGCGGGCATCTTGTCCTGCGCGGCGATCCTCAGCTGGTCGAGCCGGAGCGGGTGCTCTGGGCCGATCGCATCGAGGCGCGGACCGAGCGGCAGGAGGGCGAGGCCATCGGCAACGTCCGCATCCTGATCCTCCCTGACTCGACCTGGGCCTATGGGTCACGGGCGATCTATGGAGACGGCGGAGGCCGGACCGTGCTCACCGGGAATCCTTGGATGGAGGAGCGCGTCGTTCCGGGACAGCCGCGCAGCATCGTCCGGGGGGACACGCTGATCCTCAACCAGCATGCGCAGACCGGCCAGGCGCGCGGCAACGTCCGCATCGAGCGGGGAGAACTCGTCACTGACAGCGAGAGCGCCCTCTACTTTCTCCAGGGGGAGCAGATGCGCCTCTACGGCCGGCCGGTGGCACGCGATCGCGATGGCGAGATCCATGCCGATACCATGTTCGTGCGCGTCCGGGGACGGGAGGCCGACCGGCTCACCGCGTACGGCAACGTGCTGGTCCGCTACGAGCCTCCGGAGAAGCCGGGGGAGATGAGCATCCTGCTCGGGGACACGCTGGTGGCTTCCCTGCGGGGAGGGGTGGTGACCGGCATGGAGGCCCAGGGGAACGCGCTCAGTCTCTACTACCCGTCCTTCACCGATGCCATGAGCGGCACCGGGCGCAACCTCAGCGAGGCGCGCCGCATCCACCTGGAGATGCGTTCCGGCCAGATCCAGCGGGTCGACCTGATCGAGGAAGCCAGCGGCAGCTATCTCTATCCCAGCGACTCGGCGCGCGAGAAGCTCCGCTCGGCCTCCTGGCTGGATTCGTTGCTCGCGGCGGACCGCGCGGCCGACGAAGCGGTCGCAGACTCCCTGGAGGGTTCGCCCGCGGAGGATCGCAACGCCGGCCCCTCCCGGGCCGACAGCGTCGATTCGACGACCGGTCCGGTGCCGGGCGATTCGTTGACGAACGGATCGATGGAGCATGGCGCGTTGGATGCCGGCGCGACGGAGGCCGATTCGCTGGCGCGCGGCTCCACGGCTCCGGATTCGTCGGTTTCGGCCCGCGCGATCATTCCGGATGACTTCGCCCCGCCTCGGGTCGTGGCCATCCTGCGGGCGCGCAGCTTCGATCTGGCTGAACCCGGCGGGGGATATGACCGCCTCTTCGAGGAACGGGTCGACTATAGCGGCGACACCCTGCGCTTCCATGTCCCGCAGGACCGGATCGAGATCTCCGGTTCGGGTGTGCTGGAGTACGCCGGCAACAAGCTGGAAGCCCGGGACATCAACTACCTGGCGGACCGCGAACTCATCACGGCGGCCGGCGATCCCGCCATCAGCGACCCCGAGGCCACCTTGAAGGGCCAGCGGATGACCTACCGCACCGACGAGCGTCAGGGGTTGATCTACCAGGGACGCACCACCTTCGACCAGGGGTACTACTACGGCGAGCAGATCAAGAAGCTGCCGGGGGATGAGCTGCTGGTGCGTTCCGGCGACTACACGACCTGCGATCAGGAGAGCCTTCCGCACTATCACTTCCACGCCGAACGCATGAAGCTCATCCTGAAGGACAAGGTGGTGGCCCGCCCGGCCATTCTCTACGTCAAGCGCATCCCCATCTTCGCCCTTCCCTACTACATCTTTCCCATCCAGAAGGGACGCCGCAGCGGCGTGATGATGCCCAATGTCGAACTCGGCTTCAACCGAAACCGCGGGCGTTTCGTGCGCAATCTCGGCTACTACTGGGCGATCAACGATTACATGGACGCGCGGTCGTGGTTGGACTACTACGACCGGGGCCCCCGCATCTACCTGAACGGCATCTACCAGTATCGCGTCCGGTATCTCCTCGACGGCTCCTTCGAGGGAAGCTATCTGCGGAGCAAGGACGACTCCGGCGGAAGGCAGGTCGACTGGAGCCTGCAGGGGGGTCACGCGCAGACCCTGGGCGAAGGCGCCCGCGGCACGCTGCGCCTCGACTTCACCAGCAATCAGAGCTACCGGGGCGACCGCGACTTCGGTGCCGGGGTGGATGAGAGGCTCAACCGGATCCTCGAGTCCAGCCTCGGTCTAAGCAAGAACTGGTCCCGGGCCGCTCTCAACCTCAACGCGCAGCGCACCGAGTATCTGGACGAGACCACGGGGGAAGGGGTCAAGGTGCAGCAGAACATCCCCTCCGTGAACTTCAACGTCAACACCGGGGCGATCGGGCGCGCCCCCGACGCCACCGGGCGCGGCGGACGCCTGCCGTTTCTGGCGAGCACCTACTTCGGGACCTCGTGGGCCTACCGCAACGTCTACACCCGCCGGTTCAATGGCCGGGTCAGCGCCAACCAGGCGATCCAGGAGAACTTCTCGCTCAGCGACAATCGCAGCCTCGGACCCTACCTGCGCCTGCAGCCGGGCATTTCCGCCACCGTGGCCGGCTTTGCCCGGGACAATCGGGGCCGGCGCAACCAGTTCGGTGCGGCCTGGTCGGCCCGCCTCCAGGCGAGCAACACGCTCTACGGCAATGCCACCATCCCGGTCGGACCGCTCCAGGCGGTGCGCCACGTGATCGAACCTTCGGCGGCCTTCACCTACAGCCCCGAGCTGCGCAGCCTGACCTATACCCGCATCGATTCCACCGGGTCGCACCGGGTCGCGGTCTTCCCCAACGTGGGCGGGATCGGGTTGGGCGGCTCGAAGCGGGCCGCCATGAGTTTCGGGGTGACGCAGCGGTTCCATGCCAAGTGGCTGTCCAAGGGCAAGGAGGTCAAGAAGGAGAACATCATCAGCTGGACCACCTCCAGCGCGTATGACTTCCTGGCGGACGGCCGGCGCAAGCTCTCTTCGATCAGCAACGCCCTCCGGCTGCAGCCCTTCAGCCGGTTCCAGAGCACAGTTTCCGTGGTGCACGATCCCTACAGCCGGGCCCGCGAGAGCTTCTCCGCGAGCACCACAGTCTCCCTTTCCAGCGACATGTTCCGTTCGGCCGTCTCCGACACCGCCGGCTCTTCGCAAGGGACCCTCGATTTCGGCGAGTTCGGGGAGAGCCAGGGGCTGGAGGGCGCCGACCTCGGGCAACGTTCCACCGGCTCGACCGGCCCGGCCCGCGGAGGGGTCTTCCCCTGGACCCTCTCGATCAGCCACTCCTACGCGGCGCGGCGGGGCGGTCTGCCGCCGAGCCACACTCTGAACGCCTCCACCGGATTCAACCTCACCCCCGGCTGGAAGCTGGATGCGGCCGTCTACTCCGACCTGCGCCGGCGCGAGGTCATCTCCCATTCCTTCACCCTCAGCCGTGATCTTCACTGCTGGAGCCTCAGCTTCCAGCACCGCGCGACGGGCTCGAACGCGGAGTACTACTTCCGGGTCGCCGTCAAGGAGATCCCGGAGGTGCAGTACGAACGGGAGAGCTAGCCAGCACCTGGCCCGGAGCAGGCCCGCCCGAGGCATCTCCCCGGGCAGCGCTCTTGCCCCGCGTGGTCCGCTCTGGCATTCTCTTCCACCGGCAGCGAAGCAGAGGGTGATCCTCGTGGCGCGCGCCGCCGCGCCGGCCGCGGGCCCCGGGGGCATTCCAGGGAAGAACGGGAGAGGAGGACCAGGCCATGAGGAGGACATCGCGAACCGGGCACCGCTTCGCCATGACGGGATGGATCGCCACGGCGTTGGGGGTGGCCGCGTTGTTGGGGACGTTGCTGGTGGGCTGCGATGACGACAAGCCGAGCAAGCCGGCCGTGGGCGGCTCTCCGGTGACGGTTCCCCTCAACGACGGCGCCCACTGGTCGTACAGCTACGTGATGAGCATCGAGGAAGGGAGCCGAGCCGCGGGCCTGCCGGCCGGCAGCCGGCGGGCAGCACAGCCGGAGATCCGCAACGCCGGTACGGTGGCGTACTCCGACGGCAGCTACCAGCGACAGGTCTTGCGCATGGAGTTGGAGGATGGAACCGTGATGGTGGACACCACGGACTACCGGCAGGAAGGCCAGGTCCTGCTCCTCCAGATGGAGGTCGCCGATTCCGTGTCGGGCGACACGGAATTCAACAGGCGCTACCGGGAGGGACTCAGGCGGAGCCTGCCTTTCAAGGTGGCGGACTTCACCTCCCCGGCCGGAACGGGCTGGACCATTTTCGAGATCGACGATGTCGTCCGGATCGAAGGCTACGACGTGCGGCTCACGGTGAACCTCTCGGCCTCCAACCTGGGGCGGACAAATGTCGCCGTCCCGGCGGGCAATTTCGAGGACGTCTACAAGGGGCGGCTGCGCCAGACGGTGATTGCCCAAGTCGGCTCCGAGGTCGTCCAGCTGTCCTCCGACCAAGACACGTACCTGAAGTCCGAGGTCGGGCCGGTCTTCTGGCAGTACGTCTACACCTACCCGGACGAGTTCGGAAGGGATCTCCGGGAAAGCCATGTCGCCCGTCTCAGTTCCTGGTCCCTCACCCCAGACGAAGTGCTGGCGATCCCCGAGCCACGGCCGGCTCACCGTCCGGACCCGGCCGGCCCGACCCCGCCGGAGGCGCTCCCGGAGGGGGCCCGTCTGGATAGGATCCTTCGGGTTATTGAAGGTATCGCTATTCTTCCGGGATCGCGGCCCCGATGATCGGTGTATGGAGAATCGATGGGGGAAATCCTTCACCGGAAACGAGTTGAATTGGCTGGATTCCCCCGGATAGACTGAGTGGGTGCTCGGTGCCGGAAGTCGGTGACCTTTGCGGCTGTCACGGTTCCGACGACCCCCCTGAACTGCACAATCGAGGAGATGTGGCTGATGTCGACCTTGCGGTCTGTGGCGATGATGATCGTCGCCCTGCTTCTGGTCCTTCTTGAAGGCTGCGCCGGGATTCACGGCGGGGGCAAGCGCCTCACCAACTCGGACGTGACGATCGTCTCGTTCGGTTCGGTGAACGGCGAACTCGCCCCCTGTGGGTGACACTCGGGCCAGAAGGGCGGGCTGGCCCGGCGGGCCGGCATCATCGATTCACTGAACATACACGGAACACCGTTCGTCCATCTGGAACTCGGTGACTTCGCGAAGGTCGATGCCGTCAGCGGCGAGATCGAAACGCGCTACATCTGGGACGTGCTGGAACGAACGCAGGTGCACGCGGTTTCTCCGGGGCCGCGCGAACTGGGCATGTGGCCCCTGTTCCGGGAGTTGGCGGGCCGCGGCACGGTCCCGGTGGTCTGCTCCAACGTGGCCGTCAAGAGCGGCAACGGGGAAGTGCCGATCGGCAAGAAGACCGAGGTCATCACGGTCAATGGCGTCCGCCTGGGGTTGCTGGCTCTGATGGGCGGTGGCGAGTTCACGCACATCCGCGCCCAGGACGGGGTCAACTTCGCGTTCAGCGATCCCTTCCAGACGGCCGCGGAGATCGTCCCGAAGCTGGCGTCGCAGTCGGATGTGGTGATCCTCATGTCGCAGATGTCCACCGAGGACACCAACCGCCTCATCCAGGCGGTTCCCGGGATCGACGTCGCGCTGTTCGGCCAGCGGGCCGCCTGGCAGCAATCCGTCCGCACGAGCGGCCAGACCATCATCAGCGAGGCCGGTGTCCGGGGGCAGTACGCCGGGCGGCTGGTGCTGATCGTTGACCCACAGGGGGAGATCGTCGAGCACGGGTCGATGAATGCGGCGCTCGACAAGGCATTCCCCGAGGATTCGACGATCGTGGCGGAGATCGCGGAGCTGAACAAACAGGTGGCGGAGATGCGCAAGTCCGCGCGGGAGCAGTCCCAATCGAGCTTCGAGCAGAACCTCTCCGGAGAGCGGTTCCTGGGCGTGGACATGTGCCGCCGGTGCCACGAGCGCCAGTACCAGCAGTGGGCGTCGACCCCACACGCCCATGCGTTTGCCACCCTCGATCGACCGCTCGCGGGCAAGCCCAAGACGACGGCGTGCACGAACTGCCACGTCACCGGATTCGGCGAGAGCGGCGGGTTCGCCCCCGACGGCAGCAGACCGGACTTCCGGCCCACGATGAAGCCGGATCTCGTCAACGTGCAGTGCGAAGCCTGTCATGGCAAGGGGACTGAGCACCAGCGGACCGGCGTGGCCAAGGTGAGCGAGGCCACCTGCCGCAGTTGCCATACGCCGGAGTGGTCTCCGGACTTCAACTTCGCGACGGCCGTCCAGTCCGTGAAGCATTAGCCGCTGGTCTGGCGCGGAGCCCGGTTGAGCTTGCGCCCAGGACACACAGTCGACTGCTGGCGACCGCCAGGCCCGGCAATCGCCTGGAGTCGCAGGTGGCGGCGGGGGAGGCCCGGATCGTGCGGCGGCACCTCGTAGTTCTGTGACAATGCTGCACAGAAAGTGGCTATTTTTCGAATTCTTGCTTGTCGAATTGAACTATTGGCAAGATAATGCCGTAGCACGTATGGGGTGGGGCGCATCAAGAACGAAGGGTGAAGGGTGGAGACGTTGGATGCTTTTGACAGCTGCTTGCGTAACGGGAGGCTCAAGAAGGTAGAGCCGGACCCGGAGAAGGTGGATAAGGAAGTCCACACGGCGGTCGCGGAGCTGGTGCGTGCAAGGACCTGTTTCATCGATGGCAACTATGAGGAGTGCGTCGTCCAATCGTACTTCGCGATGAACAGGATCCTGCGGATCCTGTTGACACAGGCAGGTTACCGGGACACGAACCTCTATAGCCTTGTCGCCGGCATGGACCGCCTCTATGTTCAACGCGGCCTGATGGAAAGTCACCTTTTGGAGATCCTCAAGCTCGCGAAGGATCAAAAAGACCTGGTCCAGGAGGGCGCACGGTGCGGGCGCAAGGAGACCCGGTTGATTCTCGGTGGAGCGGAGGAGTCCATGGAACTCGCCCGGGACGTGCTCAACCTGGGTGAGATCCCGGCGTTGGATACACAAGCGCTCGAGACCGAGGAGATCGACGAGGACTAGACCGCGTCGTCCCGGTCGCGCGTGCGTGGCAAAGGGGTGCGCATGGTTCCGCCTCTCCGGTCCCGGCGGCTTCCGCCGTCGGTGGTTGTCGGTGTCCCCTCCCCGTGGCGTTCGGCGCTCTCCCTGGCCTTTCTGTTGGGGCTCGTCCTGTGCCGGGGGGCCAACGCCGTCGTCCCCCAGGTGCGCGACATCGCGGTGGTGGACGCGGATGCCGACCTCGCCGGATTTCAGGACCCCCGCGGCGGCGTGTTTCTGCTGCAGTACGATCTCCAGGACATCGTCCGGATCGGCGCGGTTCCTCAACGCCTGGTCGATCCGGTCGCGGTTCTCACCCGCCCCAACGGCCATCTCCTCCTGGCCGACGCCAACGCCGATCCTCTGGGGCTCGGGATGAGGTCCGGGGCCGTGTGGGACGTCGATCCCAAGAATGACCTCCCCACGGCCGTCGCGGAGGTGGCCAACGCGTCGCCGCTTTTTGTCGAACCCTCCGACTTGCTGCAGGAACCGGAGGGCACGGTCCTGATGGTCGATCGGGATGCCGATCCTTCGCGCTCGGGTAGCCCCAACGGCGCGGTCTTCCGGCTCGATCCCGCCACCAACAGCGTTGTCGTCGTCGCGGTGGCCGAGACCTTCCGAGATCCCCGCTGCCTGGCGTGGGACCTGGATGGTTCCTTGCTGGTCGTCGACCAGACGGCCAACCCGCTGGGGCTCTCCCGTCCCGCCGGCGCACTTTACCGGGTGAACCGGCACACCGGTGCCGTCTCGGTGATTCACGGGTTCGCGCAACCTCAGTTCGCCGTCGTCACCGCCGTGGCTGTGATCCCGGAGGGTCCCCATGCCGGCGACTATCTGGTGACCGACAAGGACGCCGATCCGGAACTTCGTGGTACGGCCCCCGGCGCCGTCTTCAGGATTCCGCGCGCCGGAGGCGCGCCCGTGCTCTTCTCGGCGCACAGCGAGTTCCTTGAGCCGATCGACCTGGTCATCGGTTCCCGCCAGGACGTCATCGTCCTCGATCGATTGACGAACCCACAGAACCACCCGGCCAATCGCGGGGCGGTGTTTGCCCTTGCTCTGGAGGATGCTGCGTTACTCCAACGCTGGGCCCCTTCCATCTTCAAGAATCTCACCGGTCTGATCCAGATCGCCGGGCCGCACCTCGGTGGCTCCCAGGTCCTGTGGCGGGACGAGGACCTGGGCCTGCTGCGCCCGGGCGACTTCGTCACCGTGCGAGCCCTGATCCGCAATTCCGGCACGCTCGACGCGCCCGAAGTGTCGCTGCGGGACACCCTGCATGCCGATTTCACGTACGTGGTGGGCTCGGAATCGCTCGGGACCGGAACGGGGGCCTACGACCCCGCGACCCGCGAGGTGTCCTGGAACGGCAGTCTTGCGCGGGGCGAGGAGACCGCGTTCCGTTTCCGGTTACGCGTCAACGACAACGTCCCACTGGGTCAACGGGTGATCAACCAACTCGTGCTGCGCACGGGCGTGACGCCCACGTGGTTCACGTGGGCGGACTTCGTGCAGCGGGACTTCGCTCGCGGCGCCAGGGTCTTTGCCGAAAGCGCAACCATCTCCGGCAATGAAGTCGGACGCCTCTACCGCGTCCTTGCCGATACGTTGCTGCCGGCGATGGTCTGGGACGGAGCGCCGCTCCGCCGTCCCAGCGATCTGGCCCTGTTGGACAACGGCCGGATTGCGATCCTGGACCGGGGGAGCACGGCCGGTTCCCGTGGCGCGGTGTTCTATTACAGCAGCTTCCCCGATGACTCCGTGCTGATCCTGGCCCCCCTGGAAGAGACCGACGGCTTCGTCGAGCCCCACGGGATCACCGTCGACAAGGACGGCGCGCTCCTGGTGATCGACCGCGATGCCAATCCGCGTGGCTATCCGGCGCCCGACCACATGTGCGGCGCCGTCTTCCGCCTGGACCCGGTTTCCGGGCGTTTCTCCGCCGTCGCCTCCGATCGGGAATGGAAGGATCCGGTGGATGCCGTGATGGATCCGCACGGGACCCTCATGATCCTCGATCCCGGGCGCCTCGCGAACGACCCCGCGGTTCTCTGGGAGATCCCACCCGGGGACTCCGTCTCCACGCCCTTCACGCTGCCGCCGATCTTCTTCAAGGACCCGGTCGGCTTGACGCTGGACCGGGACAACAACCTCTTCATCGCGGATCCGTCATCGCCGGCCGGCGGCAACGGGACCGGCGGCGCGATCCTGGCGGTCCGCCGCAACCCGGGCGGGCAGTACGGCTACAACGTCGTCAGCGCGGATACCGCCCTGGTGCAGCCGGCCGACCTGGCCTGGGACATCCTGGACAATCTCGTGGTGACGGACCTGGAGGCCGACCCCGCCGGGCTCGGCCCGGGGGATCGTGGCGCGGTCTTCCAGGTGAATCCCGTCAATGGTGAGGTCGAGCCGCTCGCCGCGGCTTTCGGACTCCGCCGCCCGGACGGGCTCGTCGTCTTCGACGACGCGGACCTGCGTTCGTCCCGCATCTCGGTTGTCAGCGTGCGGCCCAACCCGGTTCCCGGCGACTCGCTTCGTTTCACGGTCGATCTGATCAACACCGGGCGGGTGCCGGCGACACGCGCTCTGGCCACCTTCCAGGCGGACCACACCGTGCAGTTGACCGGAGCCTTCGCCACCTCGGGGGAGATCCACGTCGACCTGGCCCAGGACCATGCGGCCTGGAGCGGGCGAATCGCCTATGGTGACACGGTCAGCGTGATGATCGACGGCCGCGTCGACGAGAGCGCCAGCTATGGGGAGTTTGCGGGCGGCGAGGTGGTGGTCGACGGCGGCCTGCTTCGGGTGAGACGGTACGCGTCGCTCCCGATCCAGGCGTCCTTCGCTCCCGGAGATCTGGTCCTGGCCGATGACGCGGCCGACCCGCGGGGCCTTGGCGGAGAGCTGGGCGCCATCTTCCGCCTCGACGGTCCCGAGGAGGGGGTCACGCTGATCACGAGCCAGAGCGGACTGGTGGATCCGGGCGCTTTGGAGTGGAGCGCCAGCGGGAACCTGTTGATCGCCGCCAGCCGTGGCCCCGACCCCGGCCTCCTGTACCAGTTCAACACCACGACCGGCACCCTGCAGCAGGCGGCTCCCGAGGGTGGTTCGCCGTTGCGGACGCCGACGGACATGCTCTGGGCTCCCAACGGCGACCTGCTCATCGTCGATGCCGACGCCGAAGGTCCCACCCCGGGCTCCAAAGGGGGGATCTTCATCAAGCGGGGCAGCGTGCAAACGCCCATCATTCCCTTCTGCGTGGACTCGCTGTTCCGCTCCCCTGCGCAGGCGACCTTCGGTCCTGGCGGCCTGCTCTACCTGGCCGACCGCGAAGCCGACCCCGGACACGTGGGCGGCGTGACCGGCGCGATCTTCACCATCGATCCCGCCGATGGCCGGGTGCTCGGTCACTTCCAGGCTCCTCCGCTGACCGTCCCGACCGGGGTCATGGCCTACAGGGACAGCCTCCTCCTGGTGACCTCGATGGGAGAGAGTCCCGACGCGCCACAGTGGACGCGGGGGATCTACGAGTTCAATCCCCGGGATTCGGTTCTGGTCATCTTCCTGCCGGCCTCGGAGTTCCGCGCGCCCTCGCGGGTTCACCGCGAACCGGACGGCAACCTGCTCATCCTGGATCGACTGGCCGGCCCCAACGGGCACGGCGCGGTTTTCTCCTTCCTCCCGGGTTCCTCCGGGCTTCACACCTTCGCGACGTGCGATTCCTTCGCCAACCCCGTCGACCTCGTGCAGAAGCCCGGACCTCTTCTGACCTTCGCCTCCTATCAGGTGCAGGACCTGAATGGCGCGCCGCTGCACCCGGCAGACCAGGTGTTGACCCGGGCCGTGCTCCGCAACCTGGGACCGGTTCGGGCGCGGGAGGTCGCCTTCCTCGACACCCTCCCCGGCGACGCCGCCGTCCTCGGCGAGACAGTCTTCTCCTCCTCGGGAGTGCTCGAGGTGCTGGGCGAGAACATCGTCCACTGGGCCGGGGAGATCGCCCCGGGGGACTCGGTGGTGATTTCCTTCGAAGCGCAGTTGAACCCGGCCCTGTCGGAAGGGGAGGTGCTGGTGTTTCGGGCGCATGCCCAGGACCCCGTGGTGGGCCGCCGGACCCGCTCGATCCGAGAGCAGACCATGGTATCGCTGCAGCCGCGCCACGTCTATCTGGTGGACTCCGACATGCGCCCGCCCGGCAACAACGCCGGCCGCGGCGCGCTCCTCAAGATCGACATGAATACCGGGGCCACCGTGATGATGTTCACCTCCGAGGAGTTCCGCCGCCTCAAGGACGTGGACATCACCGGGGCGACCCAGCCCCAGTTGCTCCTGCTCGATGCCGAGGCCATAGGGCCCGCGGGACGGGGGGCGATCTTCCGGTTCGATCCCGCCACGCGGGACCTGTCGCGTATCGCCGGGCACGCGACCTGGGTGAGCCCCGGGGAGCTGGTGATCGCGTCCGAGGACGAAGCCTATGTCTTCGATCCGGGGGCCGATCCTTTCGACCTGCGCGCTCCGCCCCTCGTCGGGCCGGGGGCGGTCTACCACGTGGATCTGCGCGACGGGACGGTCACCCCGGTCTTTTCCGATACTGCCTTGATCGCGCCGACCTCGATCGCCCTGCTCCGCTCCGGCGCACTCGTCATCTGTGACGCCGACGCCGATCCCGGCTCCTACGGCAGCAGTAACGGCGCGCTCTACACCATCGACCTCGAGACCAGGGGGCTGGAGCTCTTCGCGATCTCGCCTCTGTGGCGTAACCCGGTTTCGATGGCCGCCACCCGCGATGGCGGCCTCCTTCTCGCGGATCGCGACGCTACCCCCTACCAGATGGGAGACGGGCGCGGGTCGGTCCACCGGGTCTCGAAGAACGGCATCTCCGCGATCATCGCCGTGTCGCCGTTTTTCCGAAGCCTCTCCAGCGTGGGCACGACTCCCTCGGGAGAGCCGTTCGTGAGCGATCCGGAGAGCGATCCCTTCGGTTTTGGCGGCAGTCCGGGCGCGCTGCTTCGTTTCGACAACGACGTCATCGGCAAGTTCATCCCCGTCGCCTCCTCCAGCCAGCTCCGAACCCCGGCGGGATTCTTCGTCTTCGACGACCTCGTGCCCGCCGGCGCTCTGGAGGCGGCCGCCGCAGCGGTGCCCGACGGCATCGAACTGCGCTGGAGCGTTCCCGAATCGGAGAGCGGCTCACGCTTCCTCGTCTACCGGCGGGACGCCTCCGGGCCTGACGATCCCGGCGACGCGGCCCCCACGCAGGACTACGATCTCGTCTCCGGCGGAGCCCAACTCGCCGGCGGGGGCGCGCACACCTTCGTCGATGCAGCCGTGGAAGGAGATCGCTGGTACGCTTATCTGATCGCGCAAGTCGATCCGAGCGGCAGCATCGTCCGTTATTCCGCGCCGATGGTGGTGCAGGCTTCCGCCACGCCGCAGGTGCTCAGGCTTCTGCCGGCCGTTCCCTCGCCGTTCCAGGGCAGCACCCGGCTTCGCTATGTCCTGCCCCAACCGGGCGGAAAGGTCGACTTGAGGATCTTCGATGTGTCGGGCCGCGTGGTTCGTTCCCTGGTCCGCGGCGAACGGCCGGGCGGCGTGCACGAGGCGCTCTGGGACGGCCGCGACGATCAGGGGCACCGTCTGGCGGCCGGGCTTTACTTCTGCCGGCTCCGGGCCGCGGCGACGACGCGTACGACACGCCTTCTCCTTCTCGGGGAGTGAGCGGGGCGGACAGCCGGGTCTCAGCCGGCCCAGGTGCGGCCTTCGAACTCGGGATAGGAGACGCGCCGCCGTGGCCGGGAGCGGAAAGCCCGGATCGCCAGGAAACCGAAGGCGAATCCTCCCGCGTGGGCGTACCAGGCGACCCCTCCCGCCGATACATCGCTCAGGACCGCGAAGGCGATTTGCAGCACGAACCAGAACCCCAACCAGACCATCGCCGAGACCTTGACGATCTGGATGAAGAGGGGGAGCAGGATCAACGTGTGGATGCGCGCGCGTGGGAAGAGCGCGACGTAGGCGCCCAGGATCCCGGCGATCGCGCCGCTCGCTCCGATCGTGGGGACGGTAGACGAGGGGCCGGAGAGGACATGAGCCAGTCCGGCGGCCGCGCCGCAGCCCAGGTAGAAGGGCAGGAAACGAACTCGGCCGAGATGGTCTTCGATGTTGTTGCCGAAGATCCATAGATAGAGCATGTTCCCGCCGAGATGCGCCACGCTCCCGTGAAGGAACTGCGACGAGAAGAGCGTGAAGACGCCCCACGCCAGGGAGCCGTCGGAAAAATGCAGGGGCACCAACGCGAAGATTCGGACCATGTTCTCCGAGGTCACCGGGGGGGCGAACAACTGGACCGCGAACACTACGGTGTTGACCGCGATCAACAGCCACGTGAGAACGGGAGTTCGAGCGGTCGGGTTGTCGTCCTTGAGCGGCAGCATCCGTTTCCTCGCGCGTGAGCATTTCTCAATCGGACCCCCGCGTCAAGGAGCGAGGGCTTTCCTTCCGGCGTCGCAGTCCGGCTGCTGTACCTCTGGGGACAGGTACGCGCCTGGTTGGCCCGGGAGAAGCAGCCCCGGACGCTGCCGGAACGTGAGACCTCCCCTGGGAGCAACGCCGGGCCGGGCGGTGGGCGCGATTCCCCTTGTGTTTCCGGGGATTTTCCGGGCTTTCGCCGGCCTGGCGGGGTGGCCGGCCGGGGGCGCGTGGCGATCCCGCGACGTTGGCACGGATCTGCCATTCGGTAGGGAGTCAACGCACATGGGAGCGAGGGGCGGATGCCCTCATGAGTGCCGCGAAAGGAGTGAGCCATGGAAACTCAACGATATCCAGGACTGCGAGCCGGCTCGGCCTTGTCCGGTTTACGTCTGGCCCTGATGGCCTGCGGCGTGATCGTCCTCGCCCTGATGAACGGCTGTTCGGATGACAGCCAGAATCCCATCGGCCCGGTCGATCCTCCGGCCGGTCAAGTCGATCTGAACGCGGAGCGCGGCGGCTACACCGCCACCGACGAGAGCGCCGAGTTCAGCGAGTCCGTGCTGGCGGAGATGGGACCCGCCGAGGAGATCGTCGAGGACGTGTTCAGCGAAGACGCCACGGTGAAGGATCTCGACAATGGACGGCTGCCGGGCGGCCGGGTGTACTCGATGGTCGTTCTCTGGGGGATGTTGCAGGAGCGTGCCGCCGGCGACCTCGCGCCCAATGACCAGGGCAATGCCTCCGGCTACGACTGGAGCGGCAAGCTTTCGGTCACCCACGGGACGGTTGTTCTGCGGTCCACCGTGGGCTTCGAACGGGAGGATCACATCGCCCACCGCGGCGACCGGCGCGCGCTGGAGTGGGTCAGCCGCACCGGCGAGGACATGGACGGCCTGAGCGTCCTGGTCTATCGCTATCCCGACACCGGATCCGCGCGTGAGGATAGCCTGACCTTCACCACGCCGTTGTTCACGAGGACCTTCGCCCTGAGCGAGTTGGAGAACCTGGACGAGGTCGCCTCCGTGGACGGCAACGGCAACAAGGTCCGCTTCATGAGCCTGCTGACCGATCCCGGCGCTGAAGCTTCGGATCCCGCGCGGGGCTTCCTCCGCGGGCGCTGGCTCCAGCCGGTCCGGACGGACGAGGCCGGTCATTTCCGCGGGGTCTGGCTGTCTCCGCGCGGCAGAACCACCGGATACGTCCAGGGGATCTACGGGTGGAAGGACGACGGAAAGCCGGTCTTCTACGGCAAGGTCGTGGACAGGGACGGCCGTTTCCGGGCCCTTCTCGAAGGCACCTGGACCGGCAATCCGGGCAGCGGCAGGGACGCCGCGGCCTCCAGCGGTTCGTTCTCGGGCGAGTGGTTCGGGGCCGGTCGCATCAAGCTGGGCGAACTGCGCGGCCATTTCACGTCGCCTTCGGACCGGGCTGGACACTTCTCCGGCGTCTGGTGCCGGGGGTGCGACTTCGCCGGCTAGGCCGGCCACCGGCCGTGGCCCCTGGCCATCGGCCGGTCCAGATCGTGGCTGGAGGAAAACCGAAGCCCCTCGAACCCCAGCCGCGTGCGGGGGGGAGTGCAAGCTCCCCCCCGCGTTCCTTGTGGGGGTCGCTATCGGGAAGCGCCGCGCGACGCCCTCGCTCCAACGCCACCGCCGCTGGACCACCCCGGCGGCCATGGCGGCCGTCTCCCGCCGGTAGTCCGGACATCCTGGAAGACCCGTGGAGCGGGCTGAGCCGGACATCTACAATGTGTCTTGGACCGAGCTGCGAGGGCAACCGGCCATGGTCAGACCCTGGAGAATCGAGCAACGATGCCGCCGCGCCGAACACCGGTTTCCAAGGGTCCCCACGCTCCGCGCCGAAAGACGGAGATCGATCCCGGCGCTCACCGCTGGATCATCGACGGTCACAACGTGATCTTCGCGGTGCCGCAGTGGGAGAGCCTTCAGATCGAAGGCCGGCGGGCGGAAGCGCGCGGTGCGCTGGAAGAGATGCTGGAGTCTCTCGGGCGGGCCTGGGGTGTCCAGATCTGGCTGGTCTTTGACGGCAACCACCTCGAGCGCAATCCCCATCAGGGTGTCTGGCCTCACTTGCGCGCGGAGTATTCCAATCCCCCGGAGGAGGCTGACGACCGGATCCTCTATCTGGCCGGACAGGCCTTGCGCGCGGGGGAGCGGCCTTTGGTCGTCACCTCCGACCGCCGCACGCTGGTTGGCCGGCTCCCCCGCGGCGCAACGAGCATGGGAGCGGGCGCCTTCATCGCGTGGTCGCGCCAGTTCCTCCGTCCGCCGGAGAAGTGGGTCACCGAAGGCCTGACCGACATCGAGCGTTTCTTCCTCTCGCGTTCCCCCTTCGAGGAGGACAGGCGGAGGGCCGAGGGTGAAGGGGAGGGTGGACACGGCGAGGGACATCCTTCCGGGGAACCCTGACGGCCGCGGGTCGTGTTCGGTCCCGGTCGCTGATGGCGGCGGCATGCCGTGTCCGCCCCTCGCCGCCTCTGCGCGAAACGGGAACGCTTGATCGGGGGCGATTCCGCTGTCTAGACTGCTGCTTTCGCGGACGGAGGGAGCTCACGATGGCCGTCGCGCCGGGCTCGTGACGCGATCGCGTGCTTCCACTGATCCAGGCTCCCTTCGGTCAGGTCCGGCCAGCCGGCAGTGTCGAGGCGCTCCGACGTCCGCCCGGCCGCAGCGGCTCTCTTCATGGAAGGCAAGGATGGAATCCAGCAATCTCCGCACGCCGGCCCCTTCACTGGCCCTCGAGTTCGAGAACATCCTGCAGGCCGCCATCGGCGACGGCGGGCTGCGGCCGGAGCAACTCAACGCGCTCCAGGAGCCGATCTCGCGGATTCTGGAGAGCTGGGGCGAATCCGGCGGCGAGCGGCCGGGATTTCTCTCGCTGGCCTCCCGCGCCGATCTCCTCGAAGAGGTCCAAGCCCTGGAGGGGACCCTCGATGGGATCGACGACTATCTCCTCCTCGGGATCGGGGGTTCGGCACTGGGGCCGCGCACCGTCATCGAGGGGGTCTGGGGACCGTTGCATCTCCTGGCCGCCGGCCGCCCCGGCGGACCGCCCCGGCGGGTCTTTATCGCTGACAACGTCGATCCGGAGGGCTTCCGGCAGATCCTCGAGCAGCTCGACTGGTCCAGGACCCTGGTCAATGTCGTGAGCAAGTCGGGTTCCACGGTCGAGACGCTCGCCCAGCTGGCCATCGTCTGGGAGAGGATGGGGGAGGCTCTCGGCCCGGAATCACGCCGCCGTCAGCTTGTCTTCACGACCGATCCGAAACGAGGCTACCTGCGCGAGCTGGCGACCCGGGAGGGCATTGCCACGCTGGCGGTGCCCCCGGAGGTGGGGGGACGGTTCTCGGTGCTGACCGCGGTCGGCCTCTTCCCCGCCCTGGCGGCGGGGATCCCTCCGCAAGAACTGCTCGAGGGGGCGCGGGCCATGGACGCGCGATGTAAAACGCAACGTGTCCTGGAGAATCCGGCAGCCCTGCTCGCGGCGGCGCACTTCCTGATGGACCGGGACAAGGGAAAGACGGTTACCGTCCTCATGCCCTACTCGGACCGTCTGAAGGCCTTCGCGGAGTGGTTCTGCCAGCTCTGGGCGGAGAGCCTGGGCAAATCGCAGGACCAGGGCGGCAGCCCGATACGGCCGGTCGGGCAGACCACCCTGCGGGCGCTCGGCACCACAGATCAACACTCCCAGATTCAGCTCTTCATCGAAGGCCCGCCCGACAAGCTGGTCACCTTCTGCCGGGTCGAGACGACGGCCGAGCCCCTGCCCCTGCGATCCGCCGGGATCACCGGCGAGGACTCCCCGCTCGCCTACCTTGCCCCCCATACCCTGCACGACGTCTTTCGGTCCGAGCAGAGAGCCACCGAGATGGCGCTGGTCCGCGCCGGCCGTCCCAGCCTGACCTGGCGTCTGGAGAGGCTGGATGCGCGCGCCATCGGAGCGCTGTTCCAGGTCTACGAGGTCGCTTGCGCCATGGCCGGGGGGCTCTACGGCATCAACCCCTACGACCAGCCGGCCGTGGAGGGAGGCAAGAACCTCACCTATGGCGCGCTCGGCCGGCCGGGATATGAGTCCCATCGAAAGGACTACTTGGGGTACCATGAACGGAAGATCACTCATCAAATCTAGACTGGATGCGGTGCCGTCGGTCACCGGGAGGATCATGGGGATGCGCAGCCGTGGAAACGGATTCTGGTTGGGGTGGTCGGGCCTGATCCTGGCTCTGGTGTTGATCGCCGGTGGCGGCAGGGCGGAGAACCCTACCGGATCCGCTGCTGAGCCGGGCCTCGTGCCGGCGGGCTCCGCGGAAGCCGTCGCGGGCTCCGCGACGCTCCGCGACGCATTGGCCGCCGACGTCTCCTCCGAGGCCGGCGCGGACCCGGTGGTGGACTACGAGGCTGCGGCCCGCAAGAAGGAGGAGGCGTTCAAGGACCGCCTGAAGAAGGATCCCCGGGACTTCGAAGCGGCCTATGGCCTGGGCAACCTCTACTACGATCTGGGCAAGAGGGACGAGGCGGAGGCTTCGTACCGCAAGGCCCTGGAGATCAAGCCGGACCACCTCGCCGCCCTGGTCAATCTGGGAGTCGTGCTCAACGAGGGAAACAAGTCCGCTTCGGCGCTCGAGATGTTTGACGCGGCATTGAAGATCGCGCCCAACGACATCCTGGCCCTCTGCAACAAGGGGCAGGCGCTCTATGCCCTCAAGCGCTACGACGAGGCGGTGGACCTCTACCAGAAGGCCATCACGATTGACTCGAAGAGCCAGATGGCCCACTACTGGCTCGGCGTAGCCTTCGCCGACGCGGGGATCTACCGCGAGGCGATGAGGGAGTGGGAACTCGCGATGGCCGCTGATTCGACCTCGGAGACGGCGATGACGGCCCGTGACGGAATCAACGTGCTCAAGCAGATGGTCGGCGAGCGTTAGCCCGGACGATGCAGTGCGGCGGCGCGTGACCCCGTCAACGTGAACTCCAGCCTTCCGCGCCGGGTCCTGGTGGCCATGAGCGGCGGCGTCGACAGCGCCGTGGCGGCCGCGCTGCTGCGGGAACAGGGGTGTGAGGTCGGGGGAGTCACCTTCCGCCTGTACTGCTACGGGGACGAGGCCGGGGCTTCGCGCGCCTGCTGCGGACTGGAAGGGATCCGGGACGCGCAGGCGACGGCGCGGCGGCTGGACATCGCGCACACCATCCTGGACCTGGAAGATCTCTTTCGCGCGCGCGTGATCGACGACTTTGTGCGGGAGTATGCCGCTGGCCGCACGCCCAACCCATGCGTCGAGTGCAACACCCACGTGAAGTTCGCTCCGCTGCTGCAGTGGGGCCGCCGCCAGGGCTATGACGCCATCGCGACCGGGCACTACGTGCGCCTGGAGCGACGCGAGGTTGGGGGCCGCCTTCGTCCTCTGCTGCGCGCGGCGGTGGACCCGTCCAAGGACCAGAGCTATGTGCTCTGGGGGGTGCCTCCGGGCATTCTCCAGTCGACCGTCTTTCCCTTGGGTGGCCTGTCCAAGCCCGAGGTTCGCGCCCGTGCCCGGGACCTGGGACTGCCGGTCTGGGAGAAGCACGAGAGCCAGGACATCTGCTTTGTGGGCGACGAGGGCTATGCCGCCGTGCTTCGCCGGTCCCTGGGCGAGGAGCATCCCGTCTTCCGCGAGGGAGAGATCCTCGATGAAGACGGCACGATCCTCGGCCGCCACGCCGGTCTCGCGCACTACACCATCGGACAGCGCCGCGGCATTGGGGTGAGCGGCCCGGAGCCGCTGCACGTCATCTCGCTCGAGCCGCAGCGCAACGCTCTGCGGGTCGGAAGCGCCTCCTCCCTGGATCGCTTGGAGCTGACCGCTTCGGGGCTCGTGCTGCATGTTCCGCCGGAGGAACTCGAGCGCGACGAGGTGGAGGTCAAGATCCGCTACCGCCACCAGCCGGCGCGCGCCCGGGTCACGGTCGAACGGGACCGGCTTCGCGTGCGGTTTGTCGAACCTCAGAGAGCGGTGGCCCCGGGGCAGTCGTGCGTCGTCTACCGGGATTCGTTCCTCCTGGCCGGGGGACGGATCGACGGCGACCCGGAGCCTCGCGTGGAAGCGACGGGCGTGCCGAGCTGAGGCAGCCCCAGGTCAATGGCCGAGGCGGGCTCGCCAGGCTCCTCGGACGCTGTTGAACAGCAGGAGGACGCCGGCCTTCCGTGCTTCTTCCCGCGCGATGACTCCTTCGTGCAGGACCCCGCGTTCGAGCAGTTCCGCGCGGGCCGTACCCGGCAGCAGTCCGCAGGTGAGCGGCGGAGTGATCCAACGGCCTTGACGGCGGACCGCCAGGTTGGCGATGCAGGTTTCCGTGATCTCGCCCCGTTCGTTCCAGAGGACGATGTCGTCGGCCCCTTCCCGCTCCGCCCACGCGCGATCGTAGGGAGTTCTCCAGGTGGTCTTGTGGTAGAGCAGCGGGTTCTCCGAGCGCACCGGTTGGCGCGCGATGCGCACCCGGTAGCCGCCGGCCTCCTGTCCGCTCAGGACGGGCGTGCTCTCGAGCCGGATCGAACCCAGGCGCGAGAGCAGCAAGCGCACGCGGACCGTCCCCGGCGCGTCCCTTGCGCTCCTGCCCCGTGTGCGTCGTGCCGTCCGCTCCTGGCGGGAACCCTCTCCGGCCGGGGCCAGGGCGAGTTCGTGGGAAAGCTCTTTGAGCTTCTCCCGCAGCTCGTCCTCGCGGAAGGGAAAGGCGAAGTACGCTGCGGATCCGCGCAGCCTCTCGATGTGCCGTTCCAGGAGCCGGTATCCTTCGGCCGGCGACCAGCGCATCGTCTCGAGCAGCTCGAACGGCGGGAGAGGACGGCGCGTCACCACGGAAGCCTTGAGCAGGCACTCCTGGTACTCCGCCGCGGCGGTGGAATCCCAGACGACCCCACCGCCGGTGCCGTACGTCACCTGGGCCTTCCGGCGGTCGATCCAGGCTGTGCGAATGCCCACGTTGAAGCAGAAATCGCCCGAAGGCTCGACCACCCCGACCGCGCCGGTGTAGACGCCCCGGGGGGAAGCCTCAAGTTCGGCGATGATCTCCATGGTGCGCCGCTTGGGAGCGCCCGTGATCGAAGCGGCCGGGAAGAGCGCCTCGAAGAGGCTGGAGAGACCGGCCCGGCTGCGGCACGTCACCTCGCTGGTGAGTTGCCAGAGCGCCGGGTAGCGTTCTGTGTGAAAGAGCCGGGTCACGCGGACCGAGCCGGTTTCCGCGATCCGTCCGAGGTCGTGACGGACCATGTCCACGATCATGAGGTTCTCCGCCCGCTCCTTCTCGGACTGCCGGAGCAGCTCCGCCCGGGTCTCGTCTTCCTGAGGCCAACGGCCGCGCGAGGCCGTCCCCTTCATCGGGCGCGACACGAGGCCGGGTCCCACGCGCTCGAGGAAGAGCTCGGGGGAGGCCGAACAGACGATCCACTCGCGCGTGCGCAGGTAGGCGCCGTAGCCGTTTCCCTGATGCTCCAGCATGGCGCGCAACAGCCTCAGCGACGACCACGCCGGGCGGTCGGGGTCCGGTGCCGCTTCCCGGGGGATCCGCGTCCTGTCGCGGGTCTCACCCGCTTGGTCGGCCGGTATGACGCCCCAGGGAGCCGCCAGGCGCATGGTGTAGTTGACCTGGTAGGTGTGCCCCCGGGCGATACAGTCCTTGATGCAGGCGATCCCCGCGGCGTGATCCTCCTCGGAAAGGTCCGGACGCCAGGCTAGGGCGGGCGCATCCCCGATCCGTCTCACCCCGCCGTCCCCAGGGCGGACGCGTAACGGGACATAGGCGCGAAAGAGCGCGAACCAGACCAGCGGCGAGGCCCCGGGTTCCCGGGTTGTGAGCGAGGGATCCATATCCGGCGCCGCTTCGTAGGCCACGAAACCAACCGCGAAGAACCTCCCCCGGGAGGTGGCCTCCTGGACCGCCTGCAGGGCTGCTCCGACCTCGCCCCGCCGCCGAGCCACGATCGTGCCGGCATGACCCAGGAATCGCCTCCAGCCGCGCTCGGGGTGGTGGACGGCCGCCGTCACCCGAAATCGTCCGCGGGGAACATCGTCCGACTGCCCCCGGGTGGGCCCATGTGCCATCATTCGCAGATGTTCGCACGGTGGCCCCGCCGTTGCACATGACGTTGAGCCCGGCCTTTGGACGATCACACCAAGGCCACCTCGATCCGGGAGGTTGCATGAAAGTCATCGCGGATTTCTGTCTGGTGCCCCTGGGCGTCGGCGTGTCCCTGTCGCCCTACATCGCCGCCTGTGAGCGGGTTCTCGCCGAGGCCGGCCTGAAGACCGAACTCCACGCCTACGGAACCAACATCGAGGGGGAGTGGGAGTCGGTCTTCGGGGCCATCCGCCGCTGTCACGAGATCGTCCACGGCATGGGCGCGCCCCGGATCACGACGACGCTCAAGTTCGGGACAAGGACCGATCGCGCGCAAGGCATGGACGAGAAGATTGCCAGTGTCCGGGCCCGCCTGCAGGGCGAGACGCCGGCGGGAGGCTCCGCCCAGGTCCCGTAGGGCCGCCTCCACTCATCACGCGCCGGCCGGGGTCGGGACCAGGGGCCGCATCCAAACATCGGGCGGAGACATCGGGCGGAGATGTCTTGACCACGGACTGCCAAGGAGCGAGTCTTGACACCACGCCGGACGGCTGCTACGGTCACCATTCTCGGAGGAGGGATGGCCGAGCGGCTTAAGGCAGCGGTCTTGAAAACCGCCGGTCGAAAGACCCGTAGGTTCGAATCCTACTCCCTCCGCAGGTAGGAGATTGCCGCGGAGAGGTGGCCGAGTGGCTGAAGGCGGCACATTGCTAATGTGTTGTGGGTCAAAAGCTCACCGGGGGTTCGAATCCCCCCCTCTCCGCCAGAAGTTTCGTTGCGCCCATAGCTCAATTGGATAGAGCATCTGACTACGGATCAGAAGGTTGGGGGTTCAAATCCTCCTGGGCGCACATCTTTCTTTCGCGTTGGTCCCTGTCTTCTCCTCCCGCGGCGGGCCGCTGCCTCATTCGCTGCCGAGTGACTCTCCCTCGTATCTCCTTGCCGGTGTCCCACCCGCGTGACACGTCGTGCAGGAGCAGGCAACGGCAAGGCGCGGATGCGCTGGCCCGCCCTGCAGCTCAGAAGCAAGCGCCGTTTTTCTGACCGGGTCGCTCTGCTACCCTGGTCCGCGTGAGAGACTCGGGCCCGCGGCAGGAGCGGCGGCGCAGAGCCGCCGACCCGCGGACCCGAGGGGAGCCGGAGGGCCTTCGAGGACTCCGGAGCTGGCACCAGGAGGTCTGTCATGAAACGCCGCGTCATTCACTCCGCCACCGGGCTCGGCCGCAGGCCAGCCGTGCTCTCCTTCGCCTCGGACATGCCGTCCGAAGGCCTCGCTCGCTGGCGCCGTCTCGCTCGCCCTATCGTCGCGATGGCGCTCGGCGCGGCCGTGGCGCTCCTGATGGGGACCTTGGCCGGCTGCAAGACAGCCGCGAGGGTGGCGCCGGCGCAGGTGACCGCGGTGCCGGAATGGGATGAGCTCAAGATCTCGCACCTCCTCTACATGGGCACCGCCGGGTCGGCGGGCGATGAGACGGCCCGCGTGACCGCAGAGGAGATCATCGAGCATGAGCTGCTCGCCGGACAGGATCGGTTCCTTGTTCTGGGGCTGGCGGAGTCGCGCAATCGCGCCGCGGCCAGCGGAGCCGTCGAGCAGTTCGACCGTGTCGCGCGAGTCTGGAAGAACGACCAGGTGGCCGACGTCCTCCTGGTCCAGCAGCTCTGCCAGAAGCTGGGGGTCGACGGCATCATCTTCGGGTCGCTGACCGACTGGATCCTGGAGCAGGTCGAGTGGACGAGCGAGGGCAGTTCGTCGACCCAGGTCAGCCTGGCCTTGTCGATCTACAGCGGCAAGACCGGCCAGCTCGCCTGGCGGGGGCAGAAGACGCACCGCAAGGAATCGATCCCGTACCGGCACGAGCAGGCCTCCGGCGTCTGGAAGGGGGAAGGCGGGGTGGAGCGTGCCGAGCGGCCGCAGAGCACGACCCCCAAGCCGCCGCCGGCCGACGAAGTCGCCGTCGAAGCTGTACGCGCCGTGGTCGCGGCCTTCCCGCCGAAAACCGCCTCATGATCTCGCCTCTCCCGGGCGCCCGCCCTCCCGGTGAGGATGATCGATGGATGGGGCTGGCGCTCGGCGAGGCGCGGCACGCCCTTGAGGCTCGGGAGGTGCCGGTCGGTTGTGTGATTGTGCACGAGGGCCGGGTGATCGGCCGTGGTTGGAATCGCGTCGAGTCCGCCCAGGACCCGACGGCGCACGCGGAGATGCTGGCCATCTCCGCCGCCGCCGCCACGCTGGGTTATACACGCCTGGCTGGCGCCACCTGCTATGTGACCAGCGAGCCTTGCCTGATGTGCGCGGGGGCGCTTCTCCTGGCGCGAGTCGACGAGGTGGTCTACGGCGCCGCCGAGCCCAAGTTCGGCGCTCTGGAATCGCGCCTGCGAATCGGGGACGTTCCGGGTTTCAATCATCGTTACCGGATCCGGGGCGGCGTGCGATCCGGCGAGGCCGCGGAACTCCTGCGCTCTTTCTTCCGCTCTGTGCGGCAGGGTGAGACCCTGGCGGACGCCGACTGACGCGACGTCCTTGATCGATCCCGCCGCGCGCAGGAAGCGCGAGTCATTTCGCCGTGGGCCGTATGCCTCCTTGGTCTTGACGCGCTCTGCCGGATTTCCGCTCGCGGAATGATGGCCGGTTTGGGTCAGGTGCAACGTTTTGGGCTGCTGATACGTCTCAGGCGGGCCGGACTGGCAGCTTTCGGCCTGGACCGAAGAACCGAGGACCACCACGCACCTGGCCGCGGAGACGTCATGAAAGCAGAAACTCTTCTGTGGGGCGCCGTGTTTCTCCTGGGCGGCTCACTGATGTTGGAGCGAGCCTCCGCGGAACCGGAGACTGCGACGTTCCAGGCGGGGCCGGAAGGCGTGACGCTGGCGCCCGCCCCCTCCTCGGCGGGCGCGGGCGCTCCCTCCTCGGCGGGCGCGGGCGCTCCCGCCTCCGCCGGCGAGGCACCGGCAGCTTCCGCCGGCGCGGGCGGGCCCGTGGAGCAGTGGGCAGAGGAGCCCCCCACGACCGACGGCGAGCGGGTGTACGTGGCCGTGCAAACCGCGCAGCCGCCCCGCATCGACGGACACCTGGATGACCCCATGTGGGAACTGGCCCGATGGTCGGGGGACTTCGTCCAGCATCAGCCCGAAGAGGGCGCCGCTCCGTACGCGCAGACCGCCTTCAAGATCCTCTACGATCGCGAGAACCTCTACGTGGCCTTTCGGGTCGACGACCCCGAACCGGAGAAGATCTCCAGCCTGCTGGCGCGCCGCGACAACTTCCCGGGAGATTGGGTGGAGATCGAGATCGACAGCTACCACGACCACCAGACCGCCTACTCGTTCACGGCCAGCGTCTCGGGCACCCAGGGAGACGAGTTCGTCTCCCGGGATGGCGATAGCTGGGATGCGAACTGGAACCCGGTCTGGCAGCACAAGGCGGTGATCGGCGCGAGCGGCTGGACGGCGGAAGCGCGCATCCCGCTGAGTCAGCTCCGCTACAACGACGCTGCGGAACAAGTGTGGGGTCTGCAGGTGCTGCGCCGCATCCACCGGCTCGAGGAGCGCTCTTCGTGGCAGCCGGTCGCCAGAGGGGCGTCGGGATGGGTGAGCGAATTCGGACAGCTCCGTGGCATCCGCGGAATCGGTGCGCAGAAACAAGTGGAGCTTCTCCCGTACGCGGTCACACGGGCGGAGCGCTTTGAGAGGGTGACCGGCGATCCGTTTCGGGATGGAAGCCGCTCCAACATCACCGTGGGGCTGGACGGCAAGATCGGGCTTTCCGGCAACAGCACGCTCGACCTCACGATCAACCCCGACTTTGGCCAGGTCGAGGCGGATCCGTCGGAGGTGAACCTGACCGCCTTCGAGACCTTCTTCGAAGAGAAGCGTCCCTTCTTCATCGAGGGGCGCAATGTGCTGCGATTTCCGCTGGCGCCGTCGGTCGCCTTCGGCACGCACACCAGCGATCAGCTCTTCTACTCCCGTCGTATCGGGCGGGCTCCGCAGGCCGCCGCGTGGGACCCTTCGGGCGGGTTCATCGATCAACCCGAGAACACGTCAATCCTGGGCGCCGCCAAGTTCAGCGGCCGCACCCCGGGCGGGCTGTCGCTGGCCATCCTGGAAAGCGTTACGGCCGAAGAGTCCGCCCGGATCGAGTCCGTCGGCCGGAGAAGCCGTCGCGCCGTGGAGCCGGCCACGAACTACTTCGCCGGCCGGCTGCAAAAGGACTACCGGGAGGGGCGCACCCAACTCGGCGCCATGGCGACGACGGTGCATCGCCGCCTCGGCCACGGCGAGCCGCAGCTTGGTTTCCTGCACCGGGCCGCCTATACCGGCGGGCTCGATGCCTTGCACTACCTCAAGGGGCGCAGCTGGTACGTGGCCCTACGCCTGGTCGGCAGCAGGGTCGAGGGGAGTCGCGAGGCTATCCTGCGAACCCAGACCGTGCCGGCGCGTTACTATCAACGGCCCGATCGCGGCGGTGGCGGGGTCGACAGCACGCGCACCTCCTTGAGCGGCCACGGCGGCTCCCTGCTCCTCGGCGAAGGGGAGGGCAAGGTCATGTGGCAGACCGGCGTGGCGGTCCGCTCGCCGGGGCTCGAACTCAACGACATCGGCTACCTGCGCAACAGCGATGAAGTGAACCAGTTCACCTGGGCCGGCTACCGTACGCTCAAACCCGTGGGGATCCTGCGTTCGGCCAGCTTCAACCTCAACCAGTGGCTGGACTACAACTACACCTCCGGGGCCAACCTCTACCGGGCGGCCAATCACAACGGCAGCGTCACCTTCACCAACCACATGTCCTGCGGATGGAAAGTCACGCGGGAGGGCGAAAGAACCTCAGTCAGCGAGTTGCGCGGCGGTCCCTCCATGCTCCTGCCCGGGAGCTGGAGCGGCGGGATCGAGCTGCACAGCGACTCCCGGCGGAAGATCTCCTTCGGCGCGGGCGTGGACGGCTCCTGGTCCGACGATGACGCGGGCCGTACGCGCGTGGGCTGGATATCCGCCGGCTTCCGACCGAGCAACGCGCTCACCTTCGCGGCGGAGCAGCGCTACACCCACAGACGCCATGACCTGCAGTACGTGGGGACCGAACGTGGCGGCGTGACGCCGCGGTATCTCTATGGCGCCATCGACCAGGAGACCTTCTCCCTGGTCTTCCGCTGCGACCTGGCGCTCAGCCCCGGCTTCACCATCCAGTACTACGGGGCGCCCTACCTTTCCTCCGGACGCTATCGCGACTTCAAGCGGATCACCGACCCGCGGGCGCCCCGCTATGAGGACCGTTTCGTCCACCTGGGCAGCGCGGTCCGCTGGAACCCGGCGGAATCCGGCTGGGAGGTCGACGAGGACGGCGATGACGTTGCCGAGTACGAGCTGGGCAACCCGGACTTCAGTTTCCGCGACTTCAACTCCAACCTGGTGGTGCGTTGGGAGTACTCGCCGGGATCGAGCCTCTACCTGGTCTGGCAGCAGGCGCGCTCCAGCGCCGTCTCCGACGGTCGCTTCGATCTGCAGGAGGACTGGAACGACCTGTTCGGGCTGCACCCGCACAACATCGTGCTGATCAAGGCGAGTCGCTGGTTTGATCTCTAACCGATTCTCTCACATAAACTGAGCTTCTCCTCGATTCGACAAATCGCCATTCGACATAGTGCGCGAGTCGGACGACTATCCCGGCGCGGGAGATGCCGCGTGTCGAGGTCCGTCGAAAGGCCCGAGCCGTTCGGCTGGGGACTGGGGTTTGGTGCGCCCGGCATGGGCACAGACTTGGAGGTGCAAGTCCTCTCCTGAGCAGGTCACAGCGAGGGAAGGGAAGCGCAAGGGCGGAAGGGCGACCGACCGTCTGGAGGAAGCGTGGAACGAACCCGCGGGCCGATGGA
>JAKQSZ010000027.1 GCA_029569475.1 Candidatus Eiseniibacteriota bacterium
TTGTGGGACCTCCTTGTATTCTGGTTTGGTTTGGTCACCTCCAGAAATACAGGTGAGGTCTCACGCTGTGAAGCCCACAACTCCATATGAGATCCGATCTTAACGTCCCAGGTGATTTTGAATCATGCGAAGCTATTTAGAACAACGCGTAGATGAACGGCGCCAGCGCCGATCCCTGCGTGAGGACGAGCAACGTCCCGAAAAGCACGAGGAACAGCATGATCGGAAGGAGCCACCACTTCTTGCGCACACGGAGGAACGCCCAGATCTCACCTACCAGCGATGCACTGCCTCTGATTCCCATGTGGTCCTCTTCGTCCAGGTTCGGATTGCGCCCGATCGTGGGGCTGGGAGATGCCGAACCGCTGCCTGCGCGATGGCGCCGTGCCCGGCTCGATTCCGATGTTTGATTCGGCGATAGTACACCATTTCCACATCTCCGCGGCTGACCGCCATGACGTGGCCCAACGTCATGGCGAGGGCCTTCCTGACCCGTTCCGGGACAACGTCAGGCGGGGGCCTTCCTGACCCGTTCCGGGACAGCGTCAGGCGAGGACCTTCCTGACCCGGTCCCGGACAGTCAGGCGAGGACCTTCTTGACCCGTTCCGGATAATGTCAGGCGAGGACCTTCTTGACGCGTTCGAGGATCCAGTCGATGTCCTGCTTCTCGATGACCAGGGGCGGCGCGAAGCGGATGACCTGCTCGTGGGTTTCCTTGCAGAGGATTCCCAGGTCGCGCAGCTTCTCGCAGTAGGGGCGCGCCGGGCCGGACTCTCGCTTGATCTCGACGCCGATGAGCAGCCCGCGTCCCCGCACCTCCCTGACGTGCGGCGACTCGATGGCGCGCAGCCCCGCCATGAAGTAGTCGCCCAGTTCGGCGGAGCGGCCGACGAGGTTCTCGTCGGTGATGACCTTCAGAGCGGCGCGTGCCACCGCGCAGCCGAGGGGGTTGCCGCCGAAGGTCGAACCGTGATCACCCGGCTTGAAGACGCCCAGAACCTCCTTACGGGCCACCACGGCGGAAACGGGGTAGAGCCCGCCGCCGAGCGCCTTGCCGAGGATGAGCATGTCGGGGTCGGTGATCCCCTCCCACTCGTGGCAGAAGAGCTTGCCGGTGCGCCCGAAGCCGGTCTGGATCTCGTCGGCGATCCAGAGGACGCGCTGGTCGCGGCAGATCCGGCGCGTCTCGCGCAGGTATCCGTCCGGCGGCACGATCACGCCGCCCTCGCCCTGGATCGGCTCGAAGAGGAACCCGGCGGTGTTGGGTCGGACCGCCTTGCGGAAGGCCTCGACATCGCCGTAGGGGACGGTCACGAAGCCAGGGGTGAACGGCCCGAAGCCGTCGCGGTACTGCTCCTCGCTGCTGAAGCCGACGATGGTGGTCGTCCGGCCATGGAAGTTGTTTTCGCAGACGATGATCTCCGCCTGATCCCGGGGGATCCCCTTGACCTGGTAGCCCCACTTGCGGCACGCCTTGATGGCGGTCTCGACCGCCTCGGCTCCGGTGTTCATGGGCAACGCGACCTCGGTGCGGCAGAGGGCGTTGAGCTCCTGCAGGAACGGTCCCATCTGATCGTTGTGGAAGGCGCGCGAGGTCAGCGTGATCTTGCCGGCCTGTTCGACGAGCGCGGCGATGATCTTCGGGTGGCGGTGCCCCTGATTGAGCGCGGAGTAAGCCGAGAGGCAGTCCAGGAATTTGCGGTCATCGGCGTCCCAGACCCAGATCCCCTCGCCCCGCTCCAGGACCACGTCCAGGGGATGGTAGTTGTGGGCACCATAGGTCTCGGCAAGACGGATCAACTCGGCGCTGCGTGACATGGAACATGCCTCCCTTTTCGGCCGGCGTCTGAAGGCCGGCTTGGATTGTCCGGTCGGATCGACCAGCGAAGTCTAGCCCAAAGGCGTCGACGACGGTACCCCGGCGAGCGAGGGTCACAGGCCAGGACCCCATCTCCCGAGGCCGCCAGCGCTCCCGACCTCGCGCTCCACCCAGGCACCAGGGCTTCACGGGCGGGAACCCCATAGAACGCGGGATCTCGACGTCGTCGGGGCTGATGGAACTCGGGCTGAGTCCGCACGAGCAGGCGTGCGTTGGCAGCCGGAGTGATCGTGCTCGTGAACAGCCGTGTTGGTGCGAGCGTCGGAATCCGCTGGCGATGCTCCGAGTGTGGCCCTTGCAGGCACGCAGGATGAGAATCGGTCGCCCTTGTTGCGAATCCGGATTGCACAGTGAAGGGCGGGAAGTCTATCGTACCGCCCTGTACCGGCGGCGCGTCCTGCCTAGGCGCGTGTCCGGCCGACATGCCCACGGTTGGCGAGATCTCGACGACCTGCCTCGACGCCGGTAGTCAGACCGTGCAGTCGGGGGGCGAACCGCCCGATGACGGGCCCACGCGCCGGCGTCGCGCCACGCAGAGGAGGGGTCACATGTCCCTGGAAACCCAGACGCCGCCCGCCGAGGGGCGCGCCGCCGCCAAGGCCCACCATGATCCCTACGAGGACTATGTCCTGCCGGTGGACGGCTTCCAGGGGACGCCCGAGGAAATCGAGCGTCAGTGGTACCAGCAGTGCTATCTCGGCCGTGGCGACACGATCCCCCAGCTCACCTGGCGCGCGGTCATCATGGGCTCGGTCCTGGGCAGCATTCTCTCGCTGACGAATATCTACATCGGCCTCAAGGCGGGCTGGGGCTTCGGCGTGGCCATCACCGCCTGCATCCTCTCCTACGCGATGTGGACCTTCTTTCACAAGATCAAGCTGGCCAGGACGCAGATGACGATCCTGGAGAACAACTGCATGCAGTCGACGGCCAGCGCGGCCGGCTACTCGACCGGAGGCACGCTCGTTTCGGCCTTTGCCGCCTACATCCTGCTGAACAACCAGACCCTCCCGTTGCCTCTCATGCTCGGCTGGGTCTTCTTCCTCGCCGTGTTGGGCGTGACGATGGCCGTACCGATGAAGCGGCAGATGATCAACATCGAGCAACTCCGTTTTCCCAGTGGGATCGCCGCGGCCGAGACCCTGCGCGCCCTGCACTCGAAGGGTGAGAAGGGAATGCGGGCTGCCCGCGCCCTGGCGGTCAGTGGTCTGGCGGCGGCAGCCAGTGCGCTTCTGACGGACGGGTTGCGGCTGATCCGTCCCGCGCTGGAATCGGTTCAGCTCTCGACTCTGGTGGGACGCTTCAGCGAAAAGACTCTGGGAGCCGCCTGGATGGGCCGCACGGTGACCTTCGCCTGGGATCCGGTCTTCATCGCCGCGGGGATGTTCGTCGGCATGCGGGTCGGGGTCAGCATGCTTCTCGGGTCGATCACCTGCTGGATGATCTTCATCCCCTGGCTGCAGAACAACGTTCCCGAGGCGCGGGGCATGACCGGCTTCCGCGACCTGGTGCAGTGGAGCCTCTGGGGAGGCACCGCCTGCATGGTCACGTCGGGGATCCTCTCCGTCCTCTTTCAGTGGCGGAGCGCGCTGCGGGCCTTCCGCGGCCTGGGCGACATGATCGGCGACCGGAGCGGCGGACCGAAGGACGCCATGACGGCCATCGAGACGCCGGGCTCCTGGTTCGTGCTCGGCCAACTCGTCTCGCTCATCGCGCTGGCCATCCTGGCCCACCTGAGTTTCGGAATGCCGTGGTGGCAGAGCGCGCTCGCCGTGATCTTGAGCTTCGCCCTGGCGCTGGTCGCCTGCCGCGTTACGGGCGAGACCGATACCACGCCGGTCGGCGCCATGGGCAAGATCACGCAACTTACCTTTGGCGCCATCTCGCCGGGAAACATGAACGTGAACCTGATGGCAGCCAACATCACCGCGGGGGCGGCCACCTCTTCAGCCGACCTGTTGACCGACCTGAAGAGCGGTTACCTTCTCGGGGCCCATCCGAGGAAGCAGTTCCTGGCGCAGTTTTCGGGGATCTTCATCGGGACGATCGTGACCGTGCTGGCCTTCCGCGTCCTGGTTCCCAACGCCGGCGTGCTCGGCACCGACCAGTTCCCGGCCCCGGCGGCCCAGACCTGGAAGGGAGTGGCCGAGGCGATGGCGCAGGGGTTGAGCTCCATGCACCCGGTCAAGGTCTGGGGCATCATCATCGGCGGCCTGGTCGGCCTGATCCTGCCGACGCTCTCTCGCCTCTTCCCCAGGCACCAGAAGTGGATCCCTTCCGCCGCGTCGGTCGGGCTGTCCTGGGTCTTCCAGTGGTTCTATGGCCTCCTCTTCTTCGTCGGCGCGGTCCTTGGATGGATCTGGCAGAAGAAAGACGAGAAGAACTGCGAGGAGTACCTCTTCCCGGTCGCTTCCGGCATCGTCGCCGGCGGGGCCTTGATGGGCGTGGTACTGGCGTTCTGGGAGAACGGAAGGGAGTTGCTGCAGCAGTTCTTTGGGCGATAGGTGCCGCGGACACGCCCGGACTCCTCCGGAAACGGACCGTCGTTGGATGGGCGGCTACCGTACCTGACCAACCAATGCGGCAGGATGAGACCCGGCGGGGAGGCCAGTCCTTGAGAAAGCAGTGATGCCTTCTCCACGGGTCTGGTAGAATCATCGCCGTTCGCTCCCACCGGGAGCGCGGAGCCTCAATCCAACCTGTCCAACGCGGCGCCGGCCGAGACGCCTTGGACTCCATGTTCGGGAGGCCCTCGATGAAAGACGCGTTTCTCTCGCTGCCATGGCGCGCCCTCATACCCCTCGTCCTCCTCGCCGTCCTTACCGCGATCCGGCCGGCGGTGGCCGATGACGTGCCTGACTTGCCCCACATCACCGTGATGCCCTGCGACCTGCTCAACGGGGTCGTGCTGGCGCCCGACCAGCCGGACCCGGTCGCCGCGACCGTGGTGCAGTTCTCCATCCGCAACTGGAACAACGAACCCATCCGCGATCCGGTCGTCGTCTTCGAGCCCGGTCCGGGTCTGCGCTTCTGCGTGGGTATGGGGTTCTCGACCATCGGAGACGAGGAAGGCCGCGCTACGATGGTACTGCGTGGAGCCGGATGCCTTCAGGACGTGTCCGGCGCGGCGAGGTTCCGGGCCAACGGGGTGATCATCCGCGACTACCGCAACGCCAAGAGCCCCGACTGGGACGGCTCCGGCGCCAACGGACAGGTGGACCTCGCGGACCTGGTTCGGTTCAGCTCGTTCACGGACTCTTGCTTCGACTTCAACAACAACGGCGGGATCGATCTCGGGGACACCATCATCTTCACGAACGGATTTTCGCCGGCTCACCGTTGCCAACTCCAGTAGTCGTTGGATCTGATCGCGCCCGCGGACCCTCTGCCGCGGTCCGTTGGATCTACGCCTGCCCAGGGATGGTGAGCAGGCGTAGATCATGACAGGTCGCACATCGCGACCGGATGCCCAACGCGCGATTGCCGCCTGGGGTGGCAGTTCAGCCACCGGCGGCGGCAAGGCTGGGCCGGTTCGCCGGCCGCGATCATGGCGGGGCCCCGTAGATCCGCCTCTCGGCGGAGCGGATCGACGGGGCCCCGCGGTTTCCCGTCAGTCGACCGTGATGTTCGTCGCCTCGTAGGTGACGGCGTAGAAGCCGCTGGTCGTGCCGGGACCGTCCTCGTCCAGCGTCAGCAGCATGGCGCCTTCCCCATTGGCGGCATAGAGCTCGATGAGGCCGTCGCTGCCCGACGGTGTCTCGCTCGACGGGATGGTCAGCACCGTGTTGGTCGTCTCCTCCCAGAGCGGAGTCTCATCATCCACGTCCGGGTAGTAGAAGACGAAGTAGCGCTCCGCGTCTTCCGTGGCCGACCAGAGAACTCCGATGTTGTCATCGTCCTCGAACTCGGCCGCGTCGGCAGGGGCGATGAGGTCCACCTGCGCCGGCACCGTCGCCCGCAGCGTGACCGTCGAGGTCCCGGAGGTCGCGGTCAGCGTGAGCTCGTCGCCCGGTTCGGCCGCGATGTTGCCGGAGTAGCCGCCCTGCTGGTTGGTGGCCAGGTTGGCGCCGTTGATGCGGACGGTGGCGTCATTCACAGTCTGGCCGTCGCGGAGCACCAGCACGAAAGCGACGGCCATCTCGTCAGAGACCGACTGGACCAACCCGAGCGTGACGATGTTGGACCCGCCCGGTCCGGTCGGATTCTTGTCGCCGTCGTCATCATCTCCGCAGCCGGAGACCAGGAAGGTGGCGAGGGCGAAGGTGGCAAGGAGCCAACGAGCCGCGTCCCAGCGGGCGCGGGTTCTGAAGCTGCGCATGGAGTTTCTCCTCTATCAGTCAATGAGCATGGTTGCCTGGAAGCAAGGCTGACCGGACCCGCGTCGCGACTCGGGTTTGTCCGTGCTACGGCCATGGTCCGGGGTGGTCTGGGATTGGCGGCAATTTCGCGCGGCCTGGCAGAACCCATCATCTGCCAAACCGGCAACCCTAGCACAACGTCGGGCCCTGGGTCCAGGTTCCTCCAAGGTCTGCCGCAGCGAGCATGCATGCACCGGCGGACGCGTCCCCTTCATCGCGGACGGCCGTTGCGAACCGGATTCCCGCAGCCGTCGCGGACCGGATTCGGGAATGGAACGTGACCGTGCCCGGCGCCGGCGATCTGCCTTGCGGAAGCAGCCACGCGCCGGCCCAGCGCTATCCGGCGAGGCGCTTTCCAAAGACGTCCGCGCTGGATAGGATTGCGCGGGAAAAGGGGGGCTTCATGGCGGACGCACTGGTTCTCGAGCGGATCTCCAAGACCTACGGCGACGTACGGGCCGTCTCGGCCCTGTCCCTGGCCGTTCCTCCCGGGACGATCTACGGGCTCCTCGGCCCCAACGGCGCCGGCAAGACCACCACCATCCGGATGATCCTCGACATCATCAAGCCCGACGAGGGATCGATCCGCATCCTGGGGGAGAGCGATCCCGACCGGCGGCGCGACCTGGTGGGCTACCTCCCCGAAGAGCGCGGGCTCCACCGCAAGATGAAGGTCCGCGAGGTTCTCCTGTACTTCGGACGCCTGCACGACGTCAGCCGGGACCAGTTGAAGACGGAGGCGGAGCGGTGGCTGGAGAGGTTGGGGCTGGCGGAGCGGGCAAACGACAAGGTCGAGGCGCTGTCGAAGGGGATGCAGCAGAAAGTGCAGCTCATCGCCACCTTCCTGCATCAACCCCGTGTCATCGTCCTGGACGAGCCGTTCTCCGGGCTGGATCCGGTCAACGTGGACCTGGTCCGCGAGATCATCCTCGAACTGCGCCAGCGGGGAGCGGCGCTCCTGCTCTCGACGCACCAGATGGAGATGGTCGAGAGGCTCTGTGATGCCATCTGCCTCATCGACCATGGCCGGGCGGTCCTGCAGGGAACGCTCGCCCAGGTCAAGGCCGGGCGGGGCGCGCGCGCCATCCAGATCGCGTACGAGGGCAAGCCGTCCTTCCAGCGCGACCGGACACTGGTGGCTCGCGCCGATGACTTCGGCAACTACATGGAAATCCACCCTGCCGCCGGGATCGAGCCCCAGCAGATCCTGGAGGCGGCGGTGCGGGAGGTGCGTATCCAGCGCTTCCAGGTGATGGAGCCCTCGCTCCACCAGATATTCGTCGAGACGGTCGGCTCGTCCTCCCCGGCCGCGGAACCTGCCGGAAAGGAGGGGTGAGCGATGCGACGGATGCTGGTGGTGCTCCGGCAGGAATACCTGCTGCGGGTCAAGACCAAGGCCTTTCTCTTCGGCACATTCATCCTGCCGTTGCTGCTGGCCGCCACGGCCGCCGTGCCCGGGCTCTTCATGAGCGTGAGCGTCGGCCAGCCGACGGACGTGGCCCTGGTGGACCAGACCGGCCGATTGGCCGATGCGCTCCAAAGAGCGTTGGACGACACGACGAAGAGCGGACAGAGGGTCTACAACCTGGTTCCGGGACCTTCGGGAGACAGCAGGGAAGGCCTGGCTCGCGCCCTGGGGGGCAAGGTGGAAGCCGGCGAGATCGGCGGGTTCATCATCTTGCCGGCCGATCTCCTCGAAGGGGGGAAGGCTTCTTTCTATGCGGAGAACGTCTCGGACTTCCAGCGCAACGAGAGGCTGGAAGGAGCGATCGACCGGGCCGTGCGCGAGGTCCGCATCAGCGATACCCGCCTCGATCCCGATCAGGTCGCCTCGATCCTGCAGCCGGTCAAGCTGGAGACCTACCGGGTCGGCGAAGGCGGGGTGGCCAAGGCGGATCAAGGGGTGACTTTCGGGCTGGCCTACATCGTCGGGTTCTTCTTCTACCTGACCCTGTTCATCTACGGCTCGATGATGCTGCGCGCCGCGCTCGAGGAGAAGACCTCGCGCACCGCCGAGGTCATGATCGCCACCGTCCGCGCCTCCACCCTGATGGGCGGGAAGATCCTGGGGATCGGGCTGGTCGGTCTGACGCAGATCGCGCTCTGGATCCTGATCGGCGCCTTGTTTTCCCTCTACGCGGGAACGTCGGGGTTCACCCTGATGGGGGACGAGCTGACGGCGGCCCGGTTTGGGGTGACGCCCTCGCTGGTCTTCTACTTCGTCCTCTTCTTCACGCTGGGGTTCCTGCTCTATGCCGGCATCTTCAGCGCCTTCGGGGCCATGGTCAGCAGCGACGCCGAGGCCCAGCAGGTGCAGACGCCGGTCGCCTTTCCGATCATCATCGCCTTCATGCTGATGTTCCTGGCCATCCGCGATCCCAACGGACTGGTGGTGCGCATCTGCTCCCTCTTCCCGCTCTTCGCGCCGATCCTCATGATGGTGCGCATCTGCGTGCTGCGCCCGCCGTTCTGGGAGATCGCCCTCTCGGTCGCCCTGTTGGGAGCCTCCATCGTGGGATCCATCTGGGTGGCGGGTAGGGTCTTCCGGGTGGGGCTCCTCATGTACGGCAAGCGCCCGACGCTGCCGGAACTGATCAAGTGGATCCGCTACGGGTGAGCGGCGGGCGCCGGCCGCTTCCGCCCGGCAGGACAGGCCGCCGGCGGGCCGTGGTCCCGTCCGCGCTCCTCCTCGGCCTGATTGCGCTTTTGGCCATCTTCAGCGATTGGGTGGGGACGTATCCCACCATGGCCGTGCGATCGAGCATCCTTTTCCGGTCCGCCCCGTCGATGACGGCCGAGCAGAGGCGGATGGCCTCGTATGACGAGACCTATCCGGTGTTGCGGTTCCTTCGGGAGTCGACGCCGTCGGAGGCCGTGATCCTTCTGCCTCCGGAGAAGTTCATCGACGAGAACACCCCGGGGGACATCCCGCTGCTGGCCAGCCCTTCGTCGGTGTACAACTTCATCTATCCGCGGGTGCCCGTCCACTGGGGGGACCCCTCGCCCTGGCGGGAACGGGTCACCCATCTGCTGGTCTGGAAGCATTGGGGCCTCGACCTGGTCGCGCCCGGCGAGGCGCCCGGACCCGAGAACGAAATCGCCCTGCGGCCCTGGCCACCGGGTCGTCCTCCGGTCTGGTGATGAACTTCATCGGCGAGCACGACGCCTGGATCACGGTCGGGCTCCTCCTCGGGCTGCTGACGCTGGCCGCCCTGGGGGACGGTCTGAGGCGGATCCTTCGCCACGTCAGGATCCTGCCCACACCGGATGGCCCGGTCCTGGGGAGCGCCGGTTCGGAGGCGGGGTTGCGTCTCTTGCTGGCGCTGGCGGGCGTGCCGTGGATCGTCCTGCTGCTCGACCATGCCGGCATCCCGATCCGCCAGTGGTCTCTGATCGGAGCGGCCGCCGTGATCCAGGGAATCGGCCGATGGACCGACTATCGGGCACGACCCGGATCCCGGGACACCGATGCCGTCGAGTCCGTCCGCGGCCCCCGTTCGGGCCATCGGTCGATTGCGGAGATGGCGCGCTCGGCGATGGGGTGGATTGCCGATGCCCCGGCGGCGGCCGTGCTCCATGCGGCCGCGGCCAGCCTCGTGATCTTCAGCCTGATCCAGGTGAGCTTCATCCCGGTCCGCAGCTACGACGCGCTGGTCGGCTACGACCTGGTCGGCAAGGTGATGGCTTACGAAGGGCGCTACCTCTCGAGCGTCTTCGAGCGGATCTTCTACAACGCCCAGTGCGTCTATGCGCCGTTCACGGCCGCGAACAACGGCTTCTGGTACATCTTCCATCCTACCGTGCCCCGCCTCTGGGTCCCCTTGCTGGCCGCCGGGTTCCTGTTGTGGTACCACGCCCGCTTGCGAGCCTGGGCGGGCTCCGCCACCGCCGCTGCCCTGGGGTGTTTCCTGGTCTTTCTGCCGACGTCGTTTCTCTACCAGTTGACGGTGGCGCAGACCGACCTCCCGGCCATGGTCTACACCACGATGGCGATCTTCGCCCTCTTGGACCTGCTTCGTGGGGGTGGAGGGTATGCGCCGGTCGCGCTCTTCGCCTTGATCGCCACGACGGCGCGCACGGAAGGCGTGCTCTTCGGCGCGGCCTTTGCATTGGTGGTCGCGTTGCGACGGACGCCACGCACCCGGCACGCCTTCTGGCTGGTGGCGGTTCCGGCTGTGTACTTCGTCTACTGGAACTGGCTGGTGGTGCAAGGGCTGATGGGCTACGACCCCTCCCGGCACTTCCTGGGCGAGGTCCCGCTCGATCCGGCGCGTGCGTGGGAGGTGGTGCGGCGCGCTATCGGCATCATCGGCATGCGCAGCCTCTTCGGCGAGCTGGGATGGCTCATCCTCGCCACGGTGGCCTGCTGGGGGCTATGGCGGTTCATGGGGCGGAAGCGCTTTCGCCTCGGGCCGGTCGACGAGAGCGCCGGGTTCGGTCGCGTGGTCAACGGGTCGGGCCACGGGATCAACCCACCGGACACTCGGCCCACCAGGCCGGGCCACGAGACCATCGGGCCGGACAGCGAGATTACCGGGACGGTTCTCGCCATCCTGGCGGTCATGTTTATCTTCTACATGCCGTACTTCTACATGTGGGATCCGGTGTATAACCCGCTTTGGACCATGGAGCACACGTTCAAGCGCGGGTTCTTCCGTTTCATCCCCGGTCTGCTTGCGGCGTTCCTCTGCCTGCCGCCGATCCGTCAGGCGCTCTCCCGGTGCGAGTCTGCCGGCCCCGCGGCTTCCCACGAGGGACCCTCGGTCACGCGAAGGGGAGGGGACGCCTGACGAAGCGCGTCAGGCCGAGCGAACGCCCCCCGAAGGGTGGGAGGATGGCCGCGTCGGGGTCACGTCTTGTTCTGCGACCGCATGCGTCGGGCCATCTCCTCCTCGGAGACGTCTTCCAGGTGGGTGGCGATCCACCACTGGTTTCCCGCCGGATCCTTGATGCCGCCACTGCGATCCCCGTAGAAGTGGGTGGCCGGCTCCATGATCGAGGTCCCTCCCGCCTGGAGAGCGGCGCGATAGACGGCATCGGCGTCGTTCACGTAGAGGTAGAGCGCCGTCTCGCGCGCTGGAAACCTTTCGCTCGCCTCGCTGAGCATGATGATGGAGTCCCCGATTTGAACCTCGGCGTGCATGATCCGGCCCTGGTCGTCGAGGTTTCGCCCTCGCTCCTTCGCCGCGAAGGCGGCCTTCAGGAACGCGATCAGGCGATCCGCACCTTGGGCGTTCAGGTACGGGGTAATCGAGTGGTATCCGTCCGGGATCGGCTTTACGGGTTTGTCCGCCATGCGCAACCTCCAGTCCGTTCAGGTTCAGGGGTGATGTCCCTGGTGTGGGAGAGCCGCTCGCGATCGGCCGCGCGAGCAACGGGTGATCCTACGCACGGCCGGAGAGAACGTCGAGCGCCCCGTGCGGAGAACCGGCCGTCGCAAGCCAGGTGAGACGGCCAGGACTGCCGACGACGAGCCGGGCGCGGGGCGTGTTTCGGGGAGCCCGGCGAACTCCCCGGCGCGCGGGGCCGAGCGTTGGTCGGGGCGCGTCAGGCAGGCCGGCGGTTGTCTCCCGGCGGCCTCAGGCCGGGGTGTCCCGGTCGAAATGCGGCATCGCTTCGGGGATCTCGAGCGAGAGCTCCACCAGTCCGGCGAACGCGCCTTCACGGTACCAGGGAACCTGGTGGATGATCTTGCGGCGCCCGTTCTTCCTGATGGTGTAGTGGTTCGACTCCCCGGCCTCCATCAGGGCGCGAAGCCTGGAGCGGGAAGGCTCGGGATGGCATGCGTAGACGCTGGACCCGACCAGGGCCGCGCCCCCGTCAGCGGCGAAGGTCTCACACGATCGATGGTTCATATAGATGATGACGCCGGCTCGATCGGTCACCGTGATGGCGCCGGGGAATTCTCTGGCCCACTCCAGATCGTGGAGATGGTCTTCTGTCACGCGCGTCTTCCTTTCTGCAGGCTTCAGCCCGCGGGGTGCTTGCGCGGTGGCCTGAGCCAGCGACTCATAACCCGCTGTAGCCCTCGGACGCCGAGGTTCGCCGGGGGCGTCCGATCCGGCTGTTCGGACGGCCCTCGAGACGGGATCGTATCGCTTGTCAGCGAACCTGGGGAAGTCTAGCCTCCGCCGCGGAGCGCGGATGGGTGGGGTCAGAGCTGTCCGGGCTCCAGCGGCGCGGTGGCGGGCCCGTGCCGGACGCTGCCGTCGGGGTGGAAGCGGCTGCCGTGACAGGGGCAATCCCAGCTCTGGCCCAGGGAGTTCCACTGCACGTCGCATCCCATGTGGGTGCAGACCGGCGAAAGGATCGTGACGGCGCCGCCGGCGTCCACGTGGACCGCCGCCTTCTTTCCGTCCTGACGGATGACGGCGCCTTCTCCCCGGGGGATGTCGGCGATGGAGATCTTCTCGCCTCCTCCTCCCAGGCGATCTTTCACAAGCGTCTTGGCCATGGAAGCGACCGCGCCGGCTGCCCTGGCGAGCTTCTGCACGCGTCCGATGCCGATGCGGTCGTGCCAGGGGTGCTCCATCCCCAGCACCGCGTCACGGAAGAGCCGCGCGGCCACATTGCTGAAGGTCACGCCGTTGCCGGCGAATCCGGTTGCGAGGTACAGGTTGTCCTCGCCGGGGAGAGAACCGATGAACGGCACGCCGTCGGTCGAGACGAAGATCTCGCCGCTCCATCGCCGCACGACGTTGAGGGAAAGCCCTGGCAGGAGCCCGCGGGCGTACTCCTCGAGGTGCACGAAGGGATCCGACTCAGGCGCCTGTCCCGTCGGGTGATCCGACCCTCCCAGGATGATGCGGTCCCGCGTCTCGTCGAGAGGATCGATCCGGAAGTACTCATAGGGCTCGTTGGTGTTCCAGTAGATCCCTCCCGGCACTCGCCCCGGAGGGATGTGCCCCTCCAGCACGTAGGTCTGCGCGGGTTTGAGGCGCGTCTGGACGCTGACCATTTTGCCCAACGGGGTATGGGTGGCGAAGAGCACGTGGGCCGCGCGAACGGAACCGGCGTTCGTCTTCAAGGTCACCACACCGCCGGTGTCCCATGACTCGACGGGAGATGCCTCGAAGATGGCCGCGCCGGCCCGCTCCGCGCGCGCGGCGAGCGCATGGAGATAGCGGAGGGGATGGAACCGCGCCTGCCGCTCGAACCGCAGACAGCCGTGGCTCAGGAAGGGGAGGCTGGTTTCCCACGTCCCCCCGAGACCAAGCTCGGTGGCGACGCGGTGCTCCGTCTCGAGTTCCTCGCGCCCCGGCTCGTCGGGCGCATGGACGAAAGCCGGGCAGCGGGTGAACCCGCAGTCGATCCTCTCCCGGCGGACGATCTGCTCGATATCGTCGATGGCGCTTTGCCCTGCTTTCCAGACATCCCGGGCCCCGTCGTCGCCGAAGCTACCCCGGAGCACGTGCAGGGACGTGTCGAACACTTCGGTGAGGAACGCGGTGGTCTGCCGGGTTTCGCCGGAGCCGATGCGCCTGCGCTCCAGCACCGCCACCCGGCGGCCAGCGGCGGCGAGATGGTAGGCGGCGGTGATGCCGGTCAGCCCGCCTCCCACGATGGCGACGTCCACCTCGATTTCGCCTGCCAGCGCGGGGAACGGCGGCGCGCTCGCCCGGCCTGGTTCGATCTCCGCTCCTTGCTCCGTTCCATGCTGTGGTCGCTGCTCTTGCGACCACGCGGTCTCGTTCCATTCCTGTCTCATGGATGGGCCTCCTTGCATATCCCGCCTGTGCAAGGCCCATGCCACGTCGCTTCGCTGGAGGGTCCAAGGGGGGACCCGCGTCAGACGATCGCCCCCGGATCGGCGAAGATGCCCGTGACCGGCGCGTGGTCGCTGGTCCCGAACTCTCTGCGGACGTTCGCCGACTGCGCCCGTTCCGCCAGCGCCTCGCTGGCCAGCAGGTAGTCGAGGCGCCATCCGATGTTGCGCTCGCGCAGGTTGCGCCAGGGAGCCCACCAGGTGAAGAGGCTGTCGTTGTCCGGCTCGAAGCGCCGTCCGACATCGACCAGGCCGTGGCCGATGACCCGCGCGAGCATCTCCTTCTCCTCGGGGGTTTGCCCGATCTCGGTCGGCTTGCGCAACTTGGGGTGCACGTCGATCTCCAGCAGGGCCACGTTCATGTCGCCGCACAGGAGGATCTGCAGCCCCTCTTCCCGGCACTGGCGGGCGTAGGCCTCCAGGGCCTGAAGGAAGGTCACCTTGGCGGCGTAGTCCTTGCCGCCATTGGGAACGTAGATCGAGGCGATGACCAGGTTCCCGATCCGGCCGGCCACCATGCGCGCTTCGAGATCGAACGGCGGGTGAAAGAACGCCGGCTTCTCCGGGAAACTCGCGCGGCGGAAGTGCAGCCCGACGCCGCTGTAGCCCTTGTAGCCGTGCCAGAAGCACCAGTACCCCTCGACTTCGCAGAGGCTCGCGGGAACCTGGGCGGAGGTGGCCTTGATCTCCTGCAGGCAGAGGACGTCGGGCGCCTCGCGGGCGATCCACTCGACGACCTGTGCCTCGCGGGCGCGGATGCCATTGACGTTCCAGGTGGTGACCTTCATGGTGAGGAGTGTAGCATCCTTCTCTCCGGAGCCGGGCGACGATGGCTCGGGAAGCCCATCGAGGCTGCCGCCCTCTGAACCGCGCGGGCGACCGGCAACCCCATCGCGGTCGGCGGTCACCCCTTCGGACGGCGAGTCGGATCCCGGATGTTCGGGCATCTTCCTTCAGGAGGCTCCGTCAATGGACTGCTGCCACGACATGGGCGCGCCCCCTCTGCAGATGGCCATGCTCTTCAGCACAGGCCTGTTGATGAGCGTCAGCCACTGCATCGGCATGTGCGGGCCCATCGTCGGCGCCTTTGGGATCTCGCAAGGCGCGGCGGGTGTCCGGCTCCCCGGCCGCGTCGTCGCGTTGGTCCTCTACCATGGCGGCCGCCTGGTCTCGTACGGCCTCATTGGTTGGATCATGGGGTCCGCCGGAGCCTCCCTCGGGCTCGCGCCGATTGCCACGGATGCTCAGGGATGGCTCTCCCTGGTCCTGGGTCTCGCCATGCTCGTCGGATCGTTCGGCCTCCTCGGGATCGTATCCTGGCCGTCGTGGCTCAACCGGCGGCCGGGGGCCTCGTTCGCCTCCCGCGCCATGTCTGCCCTTCTCCGCGGGTCTGCCGCCAGCGGCCGCGTACCCGGTGCGGGCCGTTCCCTGCTCCTGGGAGCGGCGAATGGATTCCTGCCGTGCGGTCCGGTGGCCACCGTCTCGCTCAGCGCGGCCGCGGCGGCGCAACCGTTTCTGGGAGTGCGCGCCATGCTGGCCTACGGCGCGGGCACGGTCCCCGCTCTCATTGCCGTCGGACTGGGCGCGGCGGCGCTGTCCGCGCGGGGCCGCGGGCGTCTGTACCGGATCGGCGGGATCCTGCTCGCGTTGGTGTCTGTACAACTGGTGCTGCGCGGCTTGCACGCTCTCGGGCTGGTTCCCCCATTGCGCGTCGGATCTGTGGTGATCTGGTAGGGCGAACGTTCGGGGATGCGGAGCGGTTCTTGTCTGGAGGCCCCTCTCGAGGCGGATGTACGACGTCGACTCCAATGACGACCGATATGAGACCGTGTCTAATCTTCTTCGCTGGAGCATCTCGTCGTTGAACAGCGGGGCCACGAGGAGCCGACATCGTCGCGTGACCCGACGGTCTTCGACGTGCTACCCTTGCCGGTTGCTCTTGACGGGACTGCCGCACGCCGACGGGTCTGCACCCCGAGCGGAGTCTGTATAGGGCCGACCGCCCCTGTTGCCGGGATCCCCATCCACGGTGGACTCCGAAGCAGGGCTCATCCACGAATGCCGGATCTGGAGATGTCGACCGAGCAGGACTTGGACAGATCTCCCTCCTCATGGAGCCGCCCGTACCGCGCCAGCGCAGGTGCGAGCGCTGCGGTCCGTTCGGTGGCGAGCGCGTCCTCCGATCGAATGACGTCCGATCCGGCGATGTCCTCGGCGCCGGCCTCCCCTGCGCCGGCATCCCATCCGCGGGCGTCCGGACCGCCGGCGCCCCGATGGCCTGGGGCGCGCCTGGCGTGCCTGCATTGCGGTCTCCCGGTGCCGCGCCATCGCGCCGCGGCGGCCGACCAGTTCTGCTGCGATGGGTGCCGGCAGGTCCACGCGTTGATTCACGGCGCGGGCCTGGGCGGCTACTACGAACTGCGGGGGAACGCCCCTTCGCCGCCGGCCAGCCCCAAGGAGGACACGCTGGCCTGGTTCGATGCGCTGGAGCCGGCGGGCGGTACCTCGTGGCGCACGGTAGCCCTGGATGTCCAGGGGATCCACTGCGCCGCCTGTGTCTGGTTGCTCCGCGAGCTCTACCTGCGTCATGACGGAGCCGGAGACCTCCGCTTGAATCCCGCGCTGGGGACCGCCGAGGTGACGTGGGAAGCGGGACGTTTCGATCTGCGGGAATACCTGCGCGAGGCCGCGGGCTTCGGCTATCGCTTCGGTCCCCCCCGCAAGACGCCACGCGCCGGTTCGCGCGATCTCGCCATCCGGCTCGGCATCACGACCGCGGCGGCCATGAACGTGATGATCTTCAGCATCTGTTACTACGCCGGGCTCGACGCGGCGCAGGGGGCGGTCTACCGGGTCTTCGGCGCGTTCAACGTGGGACTGACGGCCCTGGCGGTGGCGGTCGGCGGGTGGGTCTTCTTCCGGGGCGCGGCGCGGGCGCTGCGGCGCGGCATCCTTCATCTCGATGTCCCGATCGCCTTGGGGATCATCCTCGGCTTTGGCGGGTCGGTTTACGCCTACCTGACACACGGCCCGGAGGGCACCTACTTCGACACGGTCTCCGTGTTCATCGCGCTCATGCTGGTGGGACGCCTCCTGCAGCAAAGGGTTCTGGAGCGCAATCGCCACTATCTGCTCGCGGCCGACGGGGTGGACAGCTTGTACACGCGCCGTTGGCGGGCCGACGCGGTGGTCTCGATACCGGCTTCCGAGGTGCGGCGCGACGATGAGATCTGGGTCGTGCCGGGAGACCTGGTGCCGGTGCAGGGCACCGTGCTCGGGGAACGCTCCGTGGCCGGCGAGAGCCTCGTGGCCGGTGAAGGCACCGTGGTTGGTGAAGGCGCCGTGGCCGGTGAAGGCACCATGGCCGGTGAAGGCGTAGTGGCCGCTGAAGGCGTAGTGGCCGCTGATGGCGCCGTGGCCGGTGAGGGTGTCGCGGCCGACGGAGGGAATTCCGGTGAGTCGCCGTACGCTCCGCGGTGCGGCACGATCGCTCTCGACTGGATCACCGGCGAGTCCGAGCCGGTTCCGGCGCCGCCCGGTTCGATGGTGCCCGCTGGCGCGATCAACGCCGGCTCGATCACCCTTCGCCTCGCGGCGGCCGAGGACTTCGATCGCTCCCGCCTCAATCAGCTCCTGCGCGGTCCCACCGGCGAGGAAGCGGCAGGGGAGGGTGCGCGGCGCTGGTGGCATCGCCTCTCCTCGATCTACGTGATCTCCGTGCTGGTCCTGGCCGCGGCCGGCTTCGTCGCGTGGATCCCCCGCGGCCTCGAGCCGGCCATGAAGGTGACCGTGGCCGTCCTGGTCGTGACCTGTCCGTGCGCCTTCGGGTTGGCCATGCCCCTGGCGCAGGAACTCGCCCACCTCGGGCTGCGCCGCTTCGGCATCTTCGTGAGACGCGAGGCCCTGCTGGAGAGGATCCTTGGCGTCCAGCGGATCGTCTTCGACAAGACGGGCACCCTGAGCTCCGGTCGTCTCTCGCTGGACGAAGCTTCCCGCGCGGCGCTGGATGGCTTGGACCACCAGCGGAGATCGATCCTCTACAGCATGGCCGTCCGGAGCAATCATCCCGCCAGCCGGTCGATCGTCGAGGCGTTGACCGCGACCGGCGTCCCGCCGGTGCTGCCGGAGTCGTCCGACGCGGTACGGGAAGTGAGCGGCCGTGGTCTGGAATGGAAGACCTCGGGACGGATCTACCGGCTGGGCCGGGCGGAGTTCGCTCGCGTCGGATTCGGGGAACTTCCGGGGGACTCCTCCGCGGGCGCCGCCACGCTCTTCACCGAGGGCGATCGTGTCCTGGCCCGTTTCTCCTTCGAGGAGCAGCTCAAGCACGACGCGGCTGAGGAAGTCCGGCATCTGCGCGATCGCGGGCTGGAGGTGCGGATCCTGAGCGGCGACCGTCCGGAGCGAACCGCCGCGGCCGCCACGCGCCTGGGGCTTCCGGCGGAACTCGCCGAAGGAGGACTGGATCCCGAGGGGAAGGCCCGGCGCCTTGCCGAGATGGGGGCGGCGGAAACCTTGATGGTCGGGGACGGGATCAATGACGCCCTGTGCTTCGAGGCCGCCGCATGCAGCGCCACGCCTGCCATCGACCGGCCCTCGCTGCCGGGCCGGGCCGACTTCTACTACCTGGGCGAGGGGATCGAGGCCGTCCGGCGGGTGCTGGGGGCGGCCGAGCGCCTGCGGGGCACGATCCGGATGAACCTGACGGTGGCGGTGGCTTACAATCTCGCCGCCGTGGCCCTGAGCCTGGCGGGGTGGATCACGCCGCTGGCCGCGGCCGTCCTCATGCCGGTCAGCTCGCTCAGCGTGGTCGCCCTGACGATCTGGAGGATGTCGGGAAGGAGCCGGTCGTGGATGTTCTGATCCTGCTCGTGTTCGTCAGTCTGGTCCTGGTCGCCGGGGCCTTGGTGCTGTTGTTTTCGAGGGTTCGGGGAGGAGACTTCGATCACGCCGATCGGCTGTCCCTCCTGCCGTTGGAACCGGATCGCCGGGAGCCGGCCGCGCCCGGGGGTTCCGTTGGGGAGGACAGGGAAGAGACATGAACACTGGCTCCGCGGAACTCCGGCGCATCGAGTACGACGATGACGTCGTCCGCTCGTTCACGCTGGCCACCATCGTCTGGGCCCTGGTCGCGCTGCTGCTGGGCGTGATCATCGCCACCCAACTGCCTTTCTGGCAGGCCAACCTGAAGACCTCCTGGTTGACCTTCGGTCGCCTGCGTCCTTTGCACACCAACGCGGCCATCTTCGCCTTCGTGGGCAACATGATGTTCGCCGGCATCTATTACTCGACCCAGCGGCTGCTCAAGACCCGCATGGCGAGCGACTTTCTGAGCCGGGTGCACTTCTGGGGGTGGCAGCTCGTCATTGCCAGCGCCGCCGTGTCCCTGGCCATGGGACTTTCCCAAAGCAAAGAGTACGCCGAGTTGATCTGGCCGATCGACATCCTGGTGGTGCTCGTCTGGGTGGCCTTCGCGGTCAACTTCTTCTGGACGCTGGCGCGCCGCAACGAGCCGAACCTCTATGTCGCCCTCTGGTTCTACATCGCCACCATCGTCACCATCGCCGTCCTCTGCATCGTGAACAACCTGCAGATCCCCACCGGCTTCCTGCACTCCTACCCGATCTATGCCGGCGTCCAGGACGCGCTGGTGCAGTGGTGGTACGGGCACAACGCGGTCGGCTTCTTCCTGACCACGCCGATTCTGGGCATCATGTACTACTTCGTGCCCAAGGCGGCGGGGCGTCCGGTGTACTCCTACCGGCTCTCGGTGGTCCACTTCTGGGCCCTGGTCTTCGTCTACATCTGGGCCGGGCCGCACCACCTGCTCAATACCTCGCTGCCGGACTGGGCGCAGAGCCTGGGCACGGTCTTCAGCATCATCCTGCTGGCGCCGTCCTGGGGCGGCATGGTCAACGGCCTGCTCACCATCCGCGGCGCCTGGACGCGGGTGCGCGAGGAGCCGATCCTGAAGTTCTTCATCGCCGCCATCACCTTCTACGGGATGTCGACCTTCGAAGGGCCGCTCCTCTCGCTGAAGTCGGTCAACGGGCTGGCCCACTATACCGACTGGATCGTGGGACACGTCCATGGGGGCGCCCTCGGCTGGAACGGCTTCATGGCGGCGGGCATGCTCTACTGGCTGGTCCCGAAGCTCTGGAACACCCGGCTGCACTCGAACAGGCTGGCTGAGGCGCACTTCTGGATGGGAACCTTCGGGATCCTCCTCTACATGGTCGCCATGTGGATCAGCGGGGTGAACCAGGGGTTGTACTGGCGGGCGCTCGACGGAGACGGTTTCCTGCGCTACCCCGACTTCGTCCAGGGTCTGCTTTCGGTGCGCCTGCTGCACGTCTTTCGGCTGATCGGCGGGATCGCCTACATGAGCGGCTTCGTGCTCATGACCGCCAACCTGCTGGCCACGATCCTGGGGGGCCGCCGGGCGGAGTCGACGGTGGAGGTGATGGTCACCCCGCGCCCACCGTCGCCCTCGTTCTGGAAGCTGGCCACCGGCGCGCCGGTGGTGCTCTCGGTCCTCGCCATCGGCCTGGCGTTGCTGCTGGGACGGGCGACCCCCGCCAGCGCGGCCGCGGTCATCACCGGCGGGATCGTCGTGACCGTGGCGGCGATCCTGGTGGGCGCGCTGAAGGGGCGCCAGCCGATGACCTGGCATCGCCTGGTCGAAGGCAAGCCGCTGGCCTTCACGCTCTTTGTCCTGGTGACGATTCTGATCGGCGGGATTGTGGAGTTGATCCCGACGGTGGTGATCCGCCGCTCCGTGCCGCCCGTCGCCCAGGTCGAGGCCTCGACGCTCGCCGGGGAACCGTCGCAAGGAGGAGCGCCATCCGCACCGGGATCGGGCGGAGAATCCGCCGCCCCGTCGACCATGACGGCGGCCGGCGGCGCAGAGATGATGGCGGCCGGAGGCGAGGTGGCGGAGCACGCCGCCGTTGCGCCTTCGAAGTTCACCCAACAGCCTTACAGCCCTCTCGAGCTGGAAGGGCGGGACATCTACGTCCGCGAAGGCTGCTACAACTGCCACAGCCAGATGATCCGGCCTTTCCGCTTCGAGACGTTGCGCTATGGCGAGTACTCGCGGCTGGAAGAGTCGATCTACGACTTCCCGTTTCAGTTCGGCAGCAAGCGGACCGGACCGGATCTGCATCGCGAAGGGGGCAAGTACCCGAATCTCTGGCACTACCAGCACATGATGGATCCGCGCTCCATCTCGCCGGGCTCGAACATGCCCGCCTATCCCTGGCTCAAGACCGCCCGGCTCGACTTCGACAAGACGGCCCGCAAGCTGAAGGTCATGAAGAAGCTCGGCGTACCCTACGAGCAGTCCGAGATCGAACGGGCGTCGGTTCTGGCCCTCGCCCAGGCGGATGTCATCGTGGCCGATCTCGCCCTTCAGGGGGTGGAGATCGATCCACGCGCCGAGCTGATCGCTCTGACCGCCTACCTGCAGCGTCTGGGGCGCGGCCCGCAGTTCCAGTCCCCGCTCACGGCCGGGGAGGCGACGCCATGATGAAGGAGTTCCTGGCCTCGACCGGCCTCGGGATCTACCCGGCCATCAGCCTGGTGATCTTCGTGGTGGTCTTCAGCTTGGTCGTGCTTTACGTGTTCCTCGGCATGCGGCGGCCGGACGAGATTCGGCGCCTGGCCTCGTTGCCTCTGGAAGAGCAGGATCTGCGCGGTCACGGCGACGCTCCTCCCTCGCAGGGTCGAGAGCGGAGCCGGCGTCGGTGCGGCAGCGGGCGGGGTGGCCGTCCGGGGGAGGATCGATGAAGAAGACCCGCGACGAGATGCTCGACCACGAATTCGACGGCATCCGCGAGTACGACAACCCGCCGCCGAACTGGATCATGTGGATGCTCTACGCCTCGACCCTGGTGGCGGTGCTCTACTGGGTGGGGCACCACGTCTTCGCGGTGGGCCGGCTGCCGGTGCAAAAGTACGAACTCGCCGTGGCCGAGGCGGCGGAGCGACAGCTCCAGCAGATGGCCGACCAGCCGTTGACCAATGAGTCGCTCGCGCTCATGGCGCAGGTGCCCGATCGGGTCCAGGAGGGGCGGCAGATCTTCGAGCAGTTCTGCGCCTCCTGTCATCTGAACACCGGCGCGGGTTCGGTGGGGCCGAACCTGACCGATCCTTACTGGCTGCACGGCGGAAGCCCGTTGGAGATCCACCGCACGGTCACCTACGGCGTTCCCGACAAGGGGATGGTGGCCTGGAACGACCAGCTCGGGCCCTCGCGCGTACAGACGGTGGTGGCCTATGTCCTGACGCTCAAGGGAAAGAACCTGCCGGGCAAGGCGCCTCAGGGCGAACCGGAGGCGGCCCCGGCCTCGACGGACAAGCCGGGTTCGCCGGGAGCCGCCGCCCCTGCGGGAGCCTCCCGCGAAGCGGCGCACCCGGTCTCCGGCGGTCACGCCTCCGCGAGCCTTGGTGAGGCAGTGGCCGCCACGACCGGCCGTGGGGTCTGATCCCCATGGCGAGCACACCGGAGAGCGGGGGAAGCAGCACGCCACGCCGCGGCGGATCGCGGCGGCCCGACCTGGAGACCGTCTTCACGATCAACGAGGACGGTTCACGCAATTCCCTCCATCCGGCGGATGTCCGCGGACGGTGGCAGAAGCGCAAGGCGGCCATCTTCACGTTTCTCATCGCGCTCTATGTCGCCCTTCCCTGGATCACCATCGGCGGCCATCCGGCCGTGCTGGTGGACATCCCCGGGCGCAAGGCCTTCATCCTGGGGCGAAGCTTCACCAACCAGGACTTCTACCTCATGTTCTTCGTGGTCTCGGGGATCGGCTTCGGCCTCTTCGGCATCACGGCGCTCTTCGGGCGGGCCTGGTGCGGATTCGCCTGTCCGCAGACGGTCTGGCTCGAGGGGGTGTTCCGCAAGATCGAGCGCTGGCTCGAAGGGCCGCGTGAAGTCCGCATCCGGCGCAACCAGGGACCCTGGACCGGGGACAAGTTCGTGCGCAAGGCCGCGAAGACGGCGATCTTCGCCGTGCTGGCCGTTGTCCTGGCCCATCTCTTCCTCGCGTACTTCTTCCCGATCCGTGAGCTTCTTGCCGCGATCACCGGGCCTCCCGCCGCGCACTGGACCGCCTTCCTGTGGATGGCGGCCATGACGGCCATCCTCTTCTTCAACTTCGCCTGGTTCCGCGAGCAGACCTGCCTGGTCGTCTGTCCCTACGGCCGCCTGCAATCCGCCCTGATCGACTCGGAGACGATCATCATCGGCTACGACGTTCGCCGGGGGGAGCCGCGCGGCAAGCTGGGGGAGACGACGGGGGATTGCGTCGACTGCCGGCGCTGCGTCCAGGTGTGCCCCACCGGCATCGACATCCGCAACGGTCTCCAGCTGGAGTGCGTCGGCTGCGCCAACTGCATCGACGCCTGCGACGAGATCATGCTCCGCTCAGGGCGCGCGCCGGGGCTGATCCGCTACGACTCGCAGAAGGGGCTGGATGGATTGCCGCGACGGTTCTGGCGGGGGAGGGTTTTCCTCTACGCCTTCCTCGGACTTCTTGGGCTCACGGTGGCTTCGATCGCGGGCGGTCGAAGGGTGCCCTTCGAGGCGCGGGCGCTGCGGAGTCCCGGGATGCCCTATACGCTCGAAGGGGAGATCCTGCGCAACATGTACACCCTGCACCTGCAGAACAAGCAGGATGCGCCGCGGGTGTACTTCATCAAGCCTGCCGCCGCCCCGCCCGCGGGCCTGCCGTCGCCGCAGTTCGTTCTCTCGATGAGCCGGGTGGTCCTGGATGCGATGGGGGAGACCCGGGTCGCCGCTTTCGCGACCTTGCCGCGGGCGGAGTATCGCGAGGCTTTCCCGGTGACCTTCACGGTGACGGACTCGACTGCCCGGACGAGCCAGGATATCGAGGTGCGCTTCCTCGGTCCCTGATTCGCCTGTTTGAGTTGCCTGGCGGTGGGGCCTGTCCGGGAGTCCTATTGGTCCGTTCCTTTCCGTAGACGGCGGGACGCCCCTGTTTGCGGCGGCCTCGACGGTCCCTCGCACCGCCCAGCTCGGCGGTCCTCCAGCCGATGCTCGATCGGACCTTCTCCGACCATAGCTACGGGTTCCGACCTGGGCGGACCCTCTCCCGGCCGTTTGGCGGGAAGACCCGAGTGCCATTGCGCGGGGATTGATCTCGCGGTTTGCGGTCGCAGGTGACCATCGATCGCGCGGCCCTCTGGCCATAGCCTGCTGCTTCGTGCAAGATGTTGTGCTCTTCGGAGGCTGGCACTCGGCCCTTCGGCGTTCTGGAACGCCCAAAGCCGCAGGTCGCGTGAAAGGGTCGGCGCCGGGGAGGGCCGCTCAGGTACCAGGTCTTGCCGCGCGGCCGGTCCGTCGGGGGGGCGGCCACCGCGCCATCGGAGGCGATATGAACCATGCCTATGACGCGATCGTCGTCGGAGCACGCTGCGCGGGCTCGCCGACGGCGATGCTGCTGGCCCGGATGGGACACCGTGTGCTCCTTGTCGATCGAGCGACCTTCCCGAGCGATACCATTTCAACCCATGTCATCCATCCGGTCGCCACAGCCGCCCTTTCCCGCTGGGGACTGCTGGAACGGCTGGAGTCCACCGGATGTCCACCGATCGACAGGTACGAGTTCGACTTCGGGCCGCTCACCATCGGAGGTTCCCCGCAAGCGGATGGAACGCCGCCTACCTACTGCCCCCGCCGCACCGTGCTGGACAAGATGCTGCTGGATGCGGCCGCGCAGGCCGGCGCGGAAGTCCGGGAGGGGTTCTCCATAAGCGAACTCGTGTTCGAGGACGGAATCGTCAAGGGAGTCCGAGGAGCGGAACGCGGAGGCCGGCCGGTGACGGAGCGCGCGTCAGTCGTTATCGGCGCCGACGGCCGTCACTCCCGGGTCGCCGAGGCCGTGCTACCAGAGCAGTACAAGGAACGGGAGCCGCTCCAGATAGGCTACTACAGCTATTGGAGCGGTCTCCCCACGCATGGGAGGTTCGAGATCTATATTCGACTCCACCGAGGCTTCGCGGCCATGCCCACGAACGATGGGCTGACGCTGGTGATCGCCGGACGGCCCTATGCGGACTTTCACGAGTACAGGTCCGACATGGAAGGCAACTACATGGAAATCCTGCAGCTCGACCCGGAGTTCGCCGACCGCCTGGCCGGCGCCCGGAGGGTAGAACGATTCAGCGGCGCCGGCGTTCCCGGTTATTTCAGAAAGCCGTATGGTCCAGGCTGGGCGCTGGTCGGCGACGCCGGGTACAACAAAGATCCCATCACCGCTCAGGGGATTCTCGACGCGTTCCTCGACGCCGAGCTGTGTGCCGAGGCCGTGCACGAGGCCTCGACGGGCCTGCGCTCCTACGACGACGCCATGGGACGGTACCAGCGCATGCGCGATGAACGGTGTCTTCCCATGTATGAGATGACCTGCGAGATCGCCACACTCGAACCGCCTCCGCCGCCGATGCAGGCGCTGCTGGCGGCGATCCACGGCCACCAGGACGCCATGGACGACTTCGTGCGAATGAACGCCGGCACCATCTCGCCGGCGCAGTTCTTCTCGTCCGAGAGCGTGGTCCGACGGACCGGGGGTGGTGGGCAGTAGTCCGCTCTCACAACAATTCAGACTTTGCTTGGGCTCCAATCCCAAGACACGTACAGGGAACACTCCGCGCGGACGGCAAGGCTCTGACGCTGACCGGCCGTCAACGGCGCCGAGCAGACTATTCTCGATGGCAGCAAACCCATCGAAGGACGGTCGGGTATGTCGGTCAGGATGGCGCCTACGTCGGCGCCGGTCGGTTTGCGGCCGCGGGCGAGGGACGCATTCGGGTGTCCGTCGATCAGGATGGCGCCTACGTCTGTGCCGTCCATGTCCTCCACGCTGAGCCACGACAGAGCCAGCAAGGAGGAGCCTACTTACTCTCAGGCCGCTGGAGAAGCCTGTTTCAGAAGATCGGCGGAGGACCTTGTCAGTCTTTGCCCCAGCCGCGGCGTCTGCGCCTATTATGCTTGACAACATTATGCTACGGAGCATAATAAAGACATGCAGTTCTTGGATCGGGAAGAGGAGCTAGGACGTCTGGTCCGGCTTTCGGCCCGCCCGGAAGGTGGCATGGCGCTCGTCTGGGGACGGCGCCGGGTCGGAAAGACCCGGTTGCTGCTGGAGTGGATGCGGCTGACGGGCGGCCTCTACACGGTGGCCGACCAGTCCGCCGGGCCGGTGCAACGTCGATATTTCGCGGAGTCAGTTGCCGGGGTGCTGGAGGGGTTCGCGGACTCGGAGTACCCGGACTGGCGTACCCTGCTTCGGGGGTTGGCCCGCCAGGCGCGTCAAACGGGGTGGCGAGGCCCCCTCGTGTTTGATGAGCTTCCGTACCTGGTCGCCGCCAGTCCGGAGCTGCCCAGCGTTCTGCAGGGGGTTCTGGATCACGAAGCGCGTGCCGCCGGGCTTTGCGTCGCTTTGGCCGGGTCGTCCCAACACATGATGCAGGGCCTGCAACTCGACCGTTCCTCTCCGCTCTTTGGTCGAGCGACTGAGGGCTTCGAACTGCATCCTCTGCCTGCAGGTTACATTGGCAGGGCGCTTGGCCTCGACCGGCCCGCGCGATCAGTCGAAGCATGGGCTGCTTGGGGGGGAATCCCACGCTATTGGGAACTGGCCGAGCCGTTCGGAGCGGACATCGACACGGCCATCGACACCCTGGTCCTCGACCCTAGAGGTGCGCTGCACGCGGAGCCGGACCGATTGCTGGTCGAGGAGGTCCCTCCAGCGACCAGCCTGCGGCCGATCCTCGATGTGGTGGGAGCGGGTGCACGTCGCCTCTCCGAAATTGCCGGCCGAACTGGGGTGCCCGCGACCTCGCTGGCCCGTCCGCTGGGCAGACTCCAGGAACTGGGGCTGCTGGATCGCGAGCAACCGTTTGGGGCTCCGGATCGCGGGGGAAAGCGTTCGCTTTACCAGATCGGCGACCCGTTCGTGCGTATGTGGTTCCGCGTGGTCGCGCCGCGCCGCGCGACGTTGGCCGTCGGAGGGCGGTCCGTGCGCGTCGCGCTGTGGCAACGGCACCGGGCGCAGCTCGTATCTGAAGCCTGGGAGGCTCTGTGTCGCGCCGCCGTGCCTCGACTACCTCGGACGAGGTTGGGGGAGGATGTACCCTGGGGACCCTCACGCCGCTACTGGTTGGGAACCGCGCCGGAGTGGGACGTCGTGGCGCTATCGCTCGCGAAGGATGCGCTGTTGCTCGGCGAGGTGAAGTGGTCCGATCGGCCGGTCTCCGACGCGGAGCTTGAGCGCATCGGCCAGACGCTCATCGCCAAAGGCGTGCCGAAGGAGAACTGGGCCCAGGACCGGCGTGTCGTTCACGTCGTGTTCGTGCCGGAGGTTCAGGCCTCGTCCCGTCGCGCGCAGCGCCGTATGTTCCGGGTGGTCACCGCCAGGGAAGTCCTTGAGTGCCTGCGGTAGGCGACACGGGAGCAACGGCGCGGTAGGAGAAAAGGCCTTCCCGCCGGCTCACCCTCAGCTTCTTCATCAGCCTGTCGTTGAGAGAGTCTTGCTGCTCTCGGATGCGGCGTTCAGCTCGACCAGGAGAGGAAGGAGTCGGAGGGCGGATCCTCTCCGGGATGCGATGTCGCCCTGAGCCGGCAAGTTCGTTTGAACGCCTTCCCGTCGATCGACGTCTCGTGTCGGATGCCCAGGTTGCGTTGCCTGGATGCTCGGACAGCACGATAGCAGAAGACGGCATGAAAGGATCTGCGCATGAACCGGCCTGATTCCGCAGTGCCCGCCCGGCGTGCCGCGGCGATCCTCGTCCTGACCCTGCTGGCGTCATGGGTGGTACGACCTGCGGAGACCTGGGTTCCGGAGGTGCGTGCCGGGGATGGCGACGGCGCGAACCTGGCGGCGGGCGACACCACGGCGGGCGCCGAGGTTGAGCCGCCCGGCCAGGTAGAAGGCTTCGGGCGTCGCTACGTTGAAGCCGTCAACTCTGCCGATCCGCGGGAGCGCCGGGAGACCATCCGGACGGTTTTCTCCACGGCGACGCTGAACGGCGCGGGGGAAGATCGCCTCCTCCACCAGATGGAGCGCCTCGCGGCGGACCTGGCCCCGCTACAGTTCCACCACGCCGAGGTCATCGAGAGTCGCGTTGGCGGCACGGTTCGCAGATCCCTGCATGTCTTCGCCCGCTCCCGGGACGAGAGCCGCTGGCGGGATCTGCAGTTCCGTCTGGAAGAGGCCAGTCCGCACAAGATCGTCGACCTGGTCTTCATTGCCGACGTGGCCGAGCCGGTCAGCCTGCCGAACGGAAGCATCGATGACCCGGGGACCATCGCCTGGCTGCACGGTTACATCGACAAGCTGACGGCGACGGAGGATCTCTCGGGCGCCCTGATGATCGCCGTTGGAGACGATCCCATAGTGGAGCGGTACTTCGGTTACGCCGACTCGGCACGCACCGTGCCCTGCTCGCGTGATACCCGGTTCAACCTGGGATCCGGCGACAAGATGCTGACCGCGGTGGCCGCCGCGCTCCTGGTCGAGAGCGGGGAGCTCGCCTTCGAGACCCCGGTCGACCGCTTCCTGCCCGGCTACGCGAATCGCGCGTGGGCGGCGAGCGCAACCCTGGGGCACCTGCTGTCCCACACCTCGGGGGCGGGCGAGTACTGGACGGCGGAGAACGCGCCGGAGATGGCGCGCGCCGGCGGGACCCGCGACCTGCTTCCGCTGGTCGAGCGGGCGCCCGTAGACTTCGCTCCCGGCGAGGGGGCTCGCTACAGCAACTCCAACTTCATCCTCGCGGGCCTGATCGTCGAGGTAGCGTCCGGAATGGACTACCACGAGTTCGTCCGTTCCCGGATCCTGGAGCCGTGCGGGATGAGGAACACGGGCGTGTCTGTGCGAGACGGCTCCTCCCGTGGCTTTGCGGAGGCTCTGACCGGAGAACGCGGCGCCTGGAGGCGAGCCGCCACGCGTCCCCGTGGATCATCCGCCGGGGGCGGGTTCTCCACCGCAGGCGACATCCTGCGCTTCTCCCGATGCCTGACCGCCGGCCGGATCGTCGATCCCTCGATGCTGGCGTTGATGACGAGTTCGAAAACCGCGGGGATCGCGGAAGCCGGACTGGACTATGGCTACGGCTTCACCCTCCAGCATCATGGTGGAGGTCTCACGAGCTACGGCCACGGAGGAATCGCCCCGGGGGTCAACTTCGAATACCGGTACTTCCCGCGAGGAGACGTGACCCTCATCGCCTTCTCGAACCAGGACAACGGCGCCTATGACAGCTTGAGGAGAACGGCCACGCACCTGGTCACGGGCGAACGTTGAACAGCCGCCGCGCCGCGGTTGAGGCCGGAAACCCTCGTTCAGGTTGGTGGTGTGCAAGTGCAACAGGAGGTTCCATGGATGGTCATCCGACAAAGCCAGCGTCCCCGCCCTCGATCCGTCTGGATCAGTTCCTCAAGCTCATGGGCATTACCACGACCGGCGGGCAGGCCAAGCAGCGGATCCAGTCGGGAGAGGTGAAGGTCAACGGCGCGGTGGAGATCCATCGGGGACGTACGCTTCACCTCGGAGATCAGGTGGAGGTGGATGGCCGGGCCTGGACGGTCGCGAACCTGCGCTCCCCGGACCATGGTTGATAGGGCCGGCAACCACCCGGGCGCGCCTGGCGGATGCATCAGCTTCACCGATCCCGGACACGACCCTGATGATGTCGATGGGTGCGGGCGCTGGCGCTGGCACGTTTCCACGGCATCGGGCGAGCGGGCGATCAAGACCGGCAAGCGCAGGACTGGCCGAATGCTGCCGGGATCGCGGTCGTTGCCCCCGACCCGGACGGCCGATGGATGGAGCAGACGGCGCGGAGTCTGACGGACGCCGGCGGCTGATTCAGGGCACACTACGGGGAACGGAAAGCGTCACTTCCAGTGCCGGTTGATGAACTCCTCCACCTCGGGCAGCCCCCCCTGCATGATGAGGTAGCCATTGTGCGGCTCGCGCGGGGTGATCTCGTGGTTGACCGGGTGGAGCATCATCTCCCGGATGCGCTGGGGATCGCTGGTCTGCCCGAGGACCCAGCAGAGCTTCATGTAAGCCGTCTCCGGCAGCATGTTGTCCAACGGGATGATGCCGAGATCCAGCAGGTCGCGCCCGGTGTCGTAGACGTACATCTGGGCGAAGCCCCAGAGCGTCTGCACCGTCATTACCACGGTCATGCCCGAGGCGACCGCCCGCTTGATCGCGGGGTAGATCGGCTTGTTGACATGGCCCAAGCCGGTGCCCGCGATGACCAGCCCCTTGTAGCCCTTCTCGGTGAGGGCGTCGATGATGTCGGGCTGGAAGTTCGGGTAGTAGTACTGGATCGTCACCTTCTCCTCGAAGGCGGGGTTGATCACGGGGACGCGAGTCTTGTCCCGCTTGAGGTAGTCGTCGGTCAGGTAGATGAAGTGGTTGCCCTGTTCGTTCTTCTGCGGGTGCACCGTGGCCAGAGGAGTCGTGCCGATGGAGCGGAAGGTGCTGCGATAGCTGGAGTGCATCTTGCGGCAGCGGGTGCCCCGGTGGAGCAGGTCGTAGCGGTCGGAGGTGGGGCCGAACATGCAGAGCATCACCTCGGCGATGTCGCACTCCGCCGCGGTGCGGACCGCATTCATCAGGTTGATGGCGGCGTCGCTGGAGGGCCGGTCGGAGCTGCGTTGGCTGCCCACCAGGACGATCGGGATGGGCGAGTTCTGGACCATGAAGGAGATGATGGCCCCGGTGTGGTGCATGGTGTCGGTGCCGTGCCCGACGACGATCCCGTCGGCGCCGGCGGCGATCTCCTCGCCGATCGCCTTGGCCAGCCCGATGTACTGCTCCGGCCCCATGTTCTCGGAAAAGACCCCGAAGAGCTTCTTCGTGGTCAGGTTCGCGATATCCGCCAGCTCGGGGACGGCGCCATACAGCTCGCCCGGGGTGAAGGCCGGAATAACCGCGCCGGTCCGGTAGTCCAGCCGGCTCGCGATGGTGCCGCCGGTGCCCAGAAGGGTGACGTTCTTCTTCGCGGGATCGCTCGGGAACTCCTTCTCCGGAATCTTGTACACCGCCTTGCGATAGCCCACCTCCTTGGCCTCGCGGATGCGTCCGGCCTCGATCCCGACGTTGTAGCCGGTGAAGAGCTTCACCACGATGTGCAGGTCATCGAAGGTTTCGCTGCGCGGCAGGATGACGCCGGTGAAGCGGGAGCCGGTGTCGTTGACGATCTCGACCTCGCTCCAGACGCCGATCTCGAACTTCTCCAGGACGGCGCGGGCCGGGCCGCGGTATCCCTGGAACATGTCGGGGCGATCCTGGCGTGGCGCGATCATGATGACCTCCGGCGGAGTGAGTCGACGGCCGCCCGGGCGACTTCCCGGGCCGGGGCCTTGCCTCGCAGCGTCCGCACCGCGCGTCCGGCCGCGCAGCGCTCCTGGCGCAGCGGGGTGGGGGCGAAGCGGGCGGCGCACTCGGCCAGCGGCAACCGGGCGAGTTCGCCCTTCCAGAGTTCGTCGGGAACGAGTTCGTAGCCGGCGGCCACGCGCGCCTCGTCGGCGGTCGTCCCCGGCTCCCTGGCCATGATCGAGGCGAGTTCCCGGATGGCCTCGCGAGGAATGCGCCCGTCGGTGTAGAGGTGGAAGAGGTCGACCCAGTGCGCGGTCGTGAGGCCCTGCACCGGCACCCCGGCGCGGCTCAGCGCCTTGGCCCGCTGCCCGATTTCGATGGCGGCGGTGCGCCCGTCGACGCCAGTCTCCTTGACGACCGTGTCCACGTTGTAGGCGCCGCCGCGACGGATGAGGAAGCTGGTGGTTTCGTCAGGCACGCCCCACTGGCGATAGCGGCCGAACCGCTCCCACGGAGCCGGCGGCAGCGCTGCCCGCAGCCGCTCGACCCGCTCCTTGGTGACCCGCGTCGGCGGGGAGTCGGTGTCGGGGTACATGCGGTCGGGCCCGGGGAGGATGCGCTCGAAGGTGGTGTAGCCGCCGACGAGCGACTTGCGCGTCTCCTTGGGGACCCCGGCGATGGCGTCGACCCAGCGGAGCCGGATCTCCTCGGCCGCCGTCCGGCAGTCCGCCTCCGGACCCCAGACCAGGAAGAACGCGTCGTTCTCCCCGAGGCGCATCCGCTTGCGGAGGCGTTCGCGCACGCGGTAGACGTCCGGGAACTCCGTGAGGCGGGCGCCGTCGAGGATGATCGGGAGCTCGTCGAGGCAGGCGATCACCCGGACGCGGCCGGAGAGCTCGTCGAGGAAGGTGACATCCGGCTGCGTCGGGTGCGAGGCCAGGTTGCCCACGCCGCACGTCTTGACGCCGTAGATGCGGCCTCCGGACTCGAGCGCGCGCTGCACGAACCCGACCTCGACGTTGCGGAAGATGTCGCTGACATCATAGGGGCGCACCTGCAAGTCGTCGGCGGAACGCAACCCGGCCGAGTGAAGAGCGTCGCGCAGCTTGAGCAGGTTGACCTGGCGCACCCCCTCGTTGTGGACCAGCTTCACCGCATAGGCCGCCTTGGCCACGCCCTTGATCTCGACCCTGCTGCCCCCTCGCACCGAGACGTTCACATCCTGGCGCGCCGCCCCGATGCCGGTGCGCACGTGCCCGGTCGAGCGGGCGATCAGTCCGCAGAGCAGGATGGCGTCCCGCACTTCCTCGGGGGTTCGCAGGTCCGGACCGGTGACGGTCTCGGTGAGCGGGGTGCCGAGGCGATCGGTGCGAAAGACGATGCGGTGCCCCTTGTTGGACACCTCGCGGCAGGAGTCCTCCTCGACCGAGAGATGGGTGACGGTGAGGTGGCGGTCCTTGAAGGGGATGACGCCATTGACGCCGACGATGGCGGTGCGCTGGAAGCCGGTCGGGATGGAGCCGTCCAGGTACTGCTTACGGGCGATGTGGACCTCGTCGATGATGTCCATCCCCATCATGAGCGCCAGCTCGATCGATCCGTCGATCGCCTCCTGGTTGACCAGGAAGGGGGGCGTGTCGTCCATCTCGTAGGTGCAGACGTTGCGGCCGTTCAGGAGGTAGACGATTTCCTTCTTCGTCTTGAACTCCATCAGGGCGGTGCCGTCGTACTCGCCCAGCTCCGAGAGGGTCGGACGCATGTGGCGCAGCACCTCGCCGTCGTGATCCGTGGTGTAGAGCCCGGCCGGGCAGCGGCAGAAGAGCTTCTCCCGCGTCAGGAGCTGCTGGTGCACCTCGAGCCCCGAGATGAGGCCCACGGCGCCGTAGTCTAGACTTTCTCTCATCTGTCCCCTCCACCCATCGTGCCCGACCCGAACCAAAGGAGCAGTCTACCAGATGGCCGCTGGAATCGTGAGGCGGATCGGCCCCGACTGCGGCGTTTCACGCAAGGGGCTCGCTACCCCGGCTTCAAGCAGGCGAACTCGAAGCGGGCGCGGTGGCGGCGTCGCCGCAGCCTCGACGGCCCGGCGCGAGCCTCGTCGGGCCGCGCGAGCACCGCGATCACTTGCCCTGGAGTATGACCATCTTGGTCGACGGTCCGTCCGCCATTTTCACCCAGTAGACGCCGGGCGGCAGCGGCTGGCCGGAGCTGTCACGACCGTCGAAGGCGATGGTGGTCTCCCCGGCCGCCATCTCCGGTTGCTCGATGCGCCGCAGCTCGCGGCCCTGGAGATCCACGACCGTGAACACGCCGTTCTTCCGGCCTTCCTCCAGGCGCAACCGGATCTCCGCCCCACCGGTGGAGGGATTGGGCCAGGCCTGCAGGCTCAGCAAGCGTCTCCCGCCGGTGGGGTTGGGCACCGCCGAGATGTTGGAGGTGACCGTGGCGTAGGTGTCCTGGTTGCCGTGCCGCGTGTCCGTCCAGACCGGCACGGTGCGGCCGGCGCGCACCGCGATGCCGCTGTACTCCCCGAGCAGGCCGGCGCGTTCGAGGTTGTGCGGGAGCCGCTTTCCGTGGCGGACGCCTTCCGCCTCGTCCGGTCCTTCCTCCTCGACGGCGTCCGCCGGGCTCGAGGACGTGTCGGTCAGGCGCGTGTTGGGCGCCCAGGTCAGTCCGCCGTCCGTGGACAGGGAGCTGTAGATGTGCCACCGGTAGTTCGAGGTGTCGTCGCGGCGGTCGTACCAGCTCGCGACCAGGGTGCCGTCCTCCGCTAGGTCGGCCCAGGGATGGAACTGGTCGCGATTGAGGCCGGGCGGATCGTCGTTCATGCGCACCGCCGAGTTCCAGGTCACGCCGTGGTCGGTGGAGCGGCGGCACCAGATGTCCATGCCGTTGTTGGAGACGGCGCGATCGGGGTAGACGCAGTACACCGTGCCGTCGCGCGGGCCGCCCGAACGGTCGACCAGGAGCACGGGGTAGGCGAAGACCAGGATCCCGCCGTTGATGTCCGAACCCGGGCTGGTTCCGGTGGCTGTCAGGGTGCGGTCGGTCCCCCAGGTGTTGCCCCCGTCGCTCGAGATGTCGTACTGGATGCGGCTGCCGTTGTAGTCGTCCCACGCGACCAGGATGTTCCCGTTGCGCAGGTAGACCGGCACCGGCCACTGGCACGACGCGCCGGAGGCCGACACCCGCACCGGAGCGCTCCAGGTCTGTCCGCGATCATTGGACATGACGACGTTGATCCTCATCTCGTAGAAGCGGGACCAGGCGATCACCAGGCGGCCGTGGCCCGGCCCGGTGTTGCGGTCCACCGCGATCCACTCCTTGTCCTCGAAGGTCGAGCCGTTGGAGTAGACGGCCGAGAAGGGTCCTTCCCAGCTCATCCCCTTGGTGTTGGACCGGAAGACGGCAAGCTGGTTGGCGCCGCCGTCCTGGTAGTTCACCACGACCAGGTAGAGCGTGCCGTCGGTGTGGGCGATCAGCACCGGGTCGCTGTCCCACGGGAGCGTTCCGCCGAGCAGGTAGTCGGTCCAGGTGAGGCCGCCGTCCAGGGAATAGCCGACGCCCACCTGACGATAGCCCAGGCGGAAGTCGCGCCAGGCGGCTACCACGTTCAAGGGGTCGGTCGGGTTGATCACGACCTGCTGCTCGTTCTGCAGCTGCTGGGTGGTGTCGCTGTTGACCCGGATCTGCGGCAGCTCGGCTCCGGCGCGCGTCATCCAGGCCGCGAGACATAGAAGCGAGGCCATCATGGTTGTGAAACCGAGCCGGTGCGTTCTGCTCGAACAGGTGAGTCTCATGGCGTCTCCTTGCTCGACAGCGGAGACCGCCGCCGGCCTGCGATGAATCCTTCGGCGGACCGCGGCCGATCCGTCCTGCACTCGCCTTGGCAACGTCGGACATCCTAGCGCCATGGCCGCCGTGGACTGCCGAATCGCGGTGGACGAGACGGGATGAATTGTACTCGCATTCGTTGTTATCTCGTAGCGTTCCATCGGGCTCGTTCAGAGCGAGCACATCAGGAAGACCAGGAAAGGGCAGCAGGAGCGTTGGGCGTGCCCCGGACCGCGCTGGCGCGCATGCCGGGTCGGGCCCCTGCGGGCTCGCCTTCGGCTCGGTCCCGCGCTGCGCGCGTGACTTCGGGCCGCAATGCGGCCCTCACCCTCCGGACCCCTCACGCTTGCGCGCTCCGCGCGCGGACCCCGCCCCCCTTCATCGTCCCACCCCGCCCATCCGAGGCAGCGCCCCGACCAAATGGTTGGCGCTGGGGGGTGAACTGGCGCTGATCCCCAACGAAGGGGGCGTACCACCAAGAAGCCGGTCCTGGACTTGGTCTAAATTAGCGGGCCCGGACCACCAAGAAGCGGATACTGGAGATGGTCGAGCGGGCCGGGGAGCTGAGCGGCGAGCCGGGCGTCTGCTGAATCAACCAGCTCCACACCCAGGACCGCATCGCCGGGTACCATTCGCTGGGAGAGCAGATCTGGCGCCAGACCGAAGGTCAGGTCGACGCGTTCGTGCACTCGGTGGGAACGGCCGCCTCCCCGCGGGGCGTGGCGACGGAGCTCAAGCGGCACAAGTCATAGACGCGGATCGTGGCGGTCGAGCCGGCTGAATGGTCGGTTGTCTCGGGAGTACAGCCGGGTTCGCACAAGATCGAAGGAGTGGGGGTCGGCTACGTGCCTCCGCTCTGGAGCTGTCGCTGGTGGACCTGATCGAACCGGTGGCGACCGAGGAGGCCAAGGAGAATGCGCGACGTCTGAGGCGGGACGAGGAGATCTGTGCATCCCACCTCCTTTCTATCTCGGGTCCAGTGAAGGTAGTGTACGGAAGAAACCCTTGACACCCAAGGTGAGCCGGCCTATCCTCCCGTCGTTCCTGATTCCGCGTTGAACATGCTCTGACGGAGGCGATGGCGATGGACGGCCGCTCATCTCATCTCATCTCATCTCATCTCATCTCGTGCTCAGTCCGCTCGGCACAGCTCTCTCTGATCACTTCCCCTTCCCAAGAGTACGCCCCACTCCCTATCCCCGTAGCTGCGGGATCCAGCCCCTAGGAGGCACAGCTTTCGTCCCGGCTGGTTAGCCGCCGCCAACCCAAGACCGACACGTCAGCGTCGGTCCAGAGGACTCGCGGGTTGACGGCCGGTCCGGGCTCGGCCGTTCCACACCACTCGCTCCTGCGTTCTTGAAGAAGACTGAAAGACTGCACCCGCACGTGTGTTCCTGCGTGCTTGATCTCGCTATCCAAGGTGCACGGGACGCTGGGGCCGCGTCCCGAGAAGGCGAAGAGGCGAAGAACATGGAGGTACCTGTGACTCACTTCGGAAGATCTCGATCCTCGGTTCCGCTCCTACCGATCGATTCCAGCTTGATGGGATGGGCACGACATCGGTTCTGCGTGGTACAGTGGTGTTGTCTTGCTTTCCTGCTCCTGCTCGCCGCGGAGCGCCCGGCCTCGGCGGGCCCGAACGAAGGAGGGACCTTGCTGGTTCACCGCAATCCGTCGCTGGTGTATACCGCCGACCACGATGGGTACTGCGGCCAGGCTGGCCTGGGGGAGTGTGCGCAGGCGGTGGTGACCGCCCCCGCCGATCCGGACTCCACCGTCATCTTCCACGTGCTGGCTGCGTTTCCGGGAGGCTCCAGTCCGCGGCTGAAAGGGTTGACCTTCGGTGTCGAGTACGACCCCGAGCGACTGATTCTGGCCGACTTCGGGGCTTGCATCGGCGATCTGGAGAACGGCGCCTTCGATCTGGCTGGTGGCGGGTGGCCAGCGAGTGCGACCGGTACGACCATCGTGTTCGAGTATCCTCGGACGGGCCAACTGGTCACGTGCTACTGGTTCGCCGCGTACGCGAACACGGTCGTCGACTCGACGCTCTTCCGTGTCACGGCGCATCCTGACACCGTCCTGGCAGGTACCTTCGGCGATGACAGCATCCCGTCTTTGCTCGATCCGATCGCCGACTACGGCCGGCTCGGATTCGGCTGCGCCGGGTCCGCTCCCTGTCCGTCTCTTGGCAACGACCAGCCGGAGGGAGCCGGTGACGACGAGCCGAGTGAGGGCGACGGCGACCTTCCGGAGCAAGAGGACGGTTGGGACGACGACATCGAGGGCGGCTGTACGGGGGTTGAACATCCGACCGACAAGGTCTCGGTGTACCTGTTGTCCAACGCGGTCGACTTCGACCCCTATGAAACGGAACCCGTCGCGATCGAGTCGGTGGAGTTCCTCCTGCCGGGCCTGCCGGAGCGCTTGCGGGAGGCGGGTGCCCTGACGCTACGTAAGGAGTATCCGGGATCGCTGCTGGCCGACACCCTCGGCTACGACGAGAACGGACAGCCGATCCGGCTTCCCGACATCTCGGGGTACTACGAACTGGCCTTCGCTGACTCACTGGCCGCATGCGCTGCCGTGACCGCTCTCATGCAGATGGAGGGGATCCGGCTGGCTCAGATCGTGCCGCACTATGATTTCGTCCTGCAGACTCCTCCGAATGACGATTACTACGAGGATTGGAACTTCCTGCCGGCGGACGCGCAGTGGCACCTGGACAACGACGGCCTTCGGGGGCCGGACGACCGGTGCGGCCGCGCCATCGCTGGGTACGACATCGGTGCCGAGGTGGCCTGGTCCGCGGGCGTGGTGGACTCCTCGGTCGTGATTGCCGATATCGACACCGGCATCATGGGAGGGATGGCCGAGTACCCCGACTCCACCCACGAGGACCTGCGCGTCATTCCGCTGACCTATGCCCAGCGGCAACTCATCAACAAGCATCCGGACCAGAATCTCTGTCTGCAACACGGCACAGCGATGTCAGGGTTAGCCGCGGCCAGGACCAACAATGATCAGGGAGTAGCCGGGGTCTGCCCCACCTGTTCAATGCTGGACGTTGAGTGGTCGCCGTGTGACGAGGTGCAGTGCGCCAACCGCGATCCTAATGCCTGCGGTCGAGTTGACGGCGGGTGGGAGAACGCGCTTCGCAACGCGATGGAGCTTGCCATGCCGGAGGGCAAGCGGGTCAAAGTGACGCTGCTCGAGTTCGCTCAGGATGGCCCTCAAGTCCACCTGAACATCAGCAGTCTGGCGTTGCTCTGGAGACTTCGTTCGATGTACGGGGTGAGTATGGTAGCGCCGAGCACGGATGAGTTCACCAGCAATCCAGGAACCACAATAATCCCGGGCAACGCGCCGATGGTCTTCGGCGTTGGTGCCCATACCTGGGAGGGTCTGGCCTGGGACAGCCTGACGTCCTGCTACCCGACCCTGGATCAGGGGAACGGGCTGGGCTTCTCCGAGTGGCCCTGGCACGCTCGCGCAGGCAGTGTTCTGGAGCTCTGCGCGCCGGGTAGCGGACACTTGGTGACAACGCAGCCGTACCCGCTTGGGTGCAGCCCGGTTGAGACGTGCCGATACTACTGGACCAAAGGGATGTGCTCCGGAGCTGCGGCGATCACGGCAGGTGCGGTGGGACATCTGCAGGCGCTCTACCGCCAAGGGACGGGAACATATCTTCTGCCCGACGATGTAGAGGGCATCCTCCGCTCAACCGCGCGGCCGTTTCGGATCGAGCCGACCGATCCCCGACTCCGACCATCCTGTCCGCCTTCCATCTGTCCGCGCGAGTTCTATGGCTCGGGCATGCTGGATCTCGCCGGTGCGACGCAACTAGTGGACTCGCTCTTGAGCGGGAGAGTCGCCCTCGACTGGAGTCATGTCGATCACAACCAACCCGAGTGGACGTACGTGCCCGTGGACAGCGCCGAGGAATCAGAAGGTCCGGATCGGAAGATGTGGATCCAGTACAGGGCGAGCGGACAAGGCAGAGCCATGGTGAGCAGCGATCAGTTCGGCCTCGACGGAATCCCCAAGTATATCGCCTGGGCCAGGCCCTTCTTCAGCTCTAGCTATCCTGCCTACGGTACCAGCATAGAGGACCGGAAGGACTTGGCGCTTGCCGGTGTGACGGACTGCCGGATTGGCCCGGTCGATCAGGAGACCGGAACGTTCACGATCACGGGCTATGACTTCGCATGGCGGTACGCCGAAGAGGACTCTGCCCAGGACCTTCACTTCCTGAAAGGCGAGGACAACCTGTGGCTCGCCTACGGCCGCCTCCGACTCGGTCCAGGCACGGCCGTGCCCGAGCTGTCCCCGGAGCCTAACCCCGTCCTGACCCTGCGCGCGATACCCAGTCCGATTTCAGGCCCCGTAGCGGTGGGTTTTACCGTGTTTCCGGAAGGAGAAGTCAGCATCTGCGCCTTTGACGTCAGCGGAAGGCAAGTAGGCCGTATCTTCCAGGGTCGCGTCGCCTCCGGCTATCACGAGGCCGGCTGGGACCTGCGAGATGCGGCCGGACTATCCCTGCCTCACGGGATCTACTGGATCCGCCTGCAAATGGGAACGAGCAGGGTCACGAAACGGATGGTGGTGATCGGATCGTAGCAAACGCCGAGCCGACCACAGAACCTGAGGAGGGATTGGGTGTGCGAGCGAATTGGAAGCCGACAGCATATAAAGACCAGTCCCTCGCTGGGGGGAGATCTTGCCTCCTTCGGCCAGCAGCAGCGGCGTGGCCGCAGGGGAGCCGGCCGTGGTTCTCCGCTCGAGGCCGAGTATTGGCCCTGTGGATGCTGGCAGCCACCGTCACCACCGCCCCCGCCGCAACCTGGCACATCGAGGCCGAGCCAGAGGGGAACAACCGCATCGCCGCCCTCGCGGCGCTGGCCGCCGGCGGCGACACGATCATGATCGGCCCCGGGCTCTACTACGAGCACATTGACGCGGCGGGCAAGGCCCTCACCTTCATCGGTCGCGATGGGCGGGAGAGCACCATACTGGACGGCTCCCGTCCTTTCGCCGGCGAGGGAGGGAGTATTATCTACACCTACAATCGTCCCGGTCCGATCTCGGTTGTCGGGCTCACGATGCAACACGGCCAGGGCTCGGATACCGACGATTTCCTCGGTCGCTTCGGTGGAGCCATCCACATCAACAACGACATCAACCACACCGGCAGCCTTTATGCCCAGGATTGCTCGTTCCTGGACAACGACGTGGTGGGCGGCGATTCAGGGAACATGGGCGGCGCCATCGGGGTGAACCACGGGAACGTGGTTCACTTGGAAAACTGCATCTTCCGCGACAACGAAGGGCTCTTCGACGGCGCGGTCATGACCGTGTTCGGAGGTGACCTCACCGTCTTTGGCTGCGAGATCGATCTGGGAGAGATGTATTACGACATCGGCATCGTTCTGGACTATATGGACGAAGTGCGGATCGAGGATTGCATCATAAAGGGCAGTCCGGACAGCTTCAACCCAGTAGGAATGTCATTTTGCGGTCGGGTTTGTGAGATGCGCCGCAATCGGATCATCAATAATGGAACGTCGGGGACTGTCATGGTCACTATTAACGCATGTGGACCACCCACCAACTTCGTTTTCGAGGATAACCTGGTCTGGTTGACGGCGGCACAGCCGCACGTGTGGGCCCGGTCGATCTACGCTGGAACCCGCGGCAGCTCGGTGTACCGTCGAAACACGTTTGTCGGAGATGGCCTGGACCACGACACTTCGGTGGGTGATCCTGTGTTTGTGGAGCACAACATCTTCGTTGACGGCGTCGTGGATGTGTTCAATCCTCCCGGGGGCTGTGTCTGCTGCAATGATCTCTGGGAAACGACGCTGGATCTGTGGCCCGGTGTCCACGCGGAGAACAATATCTCGGCCGACCCGATGTTCTGCGACCCCGAACGGGGAGACTTCACCATCTCCCGCCGCAGCCCCTGCTCGGCGGACAGCGTGCCCGAGGGCTGTGAGGCGATGGGGGCGTTCCCCCCAGGCTGCGACCAGCTTCCAGTCAAGAAGATGACCTGGGGGGGCCTGAAAAATCTCCTACGCCGTGACCGGTGATCCGCCGATAAGCATAAGCTGATCCAAAGATCCCACTCGCCCATACGACAAGCGATATGCGTCACTGCGTCTGGGTCACTTCGGTTGAGCGGTTGACGATCAGGGATTGCGCCAACGAGCGGTCCGGACTGCGCAGCGCGAGCCGCGTGGAGCGTACCCGATGCGGTATGTGAGCACGGCTCGCGCGACCCTGGCCTCAGAGGGCGTGCTATGACGCGAGCCACGGGCGGTATATGCCGCGGATTGTTGTCGGGTCAGTTAGGGTTGAGCAACTCGAGCCTGCCGCTCGTACCGGGCAGGCTGACCATGCCGAGGGTCGGGGGTCGGCGCCAGTTGTTGTTTGGGACAGGTACGATGTGACAGGGCCGGCCGGCCCGGACGCTCGGCCCCTTCGCGCCGTTCGGGCACCAGGGGCCCCGGCGAGTTGACCGGCTGACCTCCGGGGCGTACACTGGACTCGTTCCGACCGTGGCGAATCGTTGCCGAGAGTGACTCGATCGACCCGGATCGATGAACCGCAGGGAAGGAGGCCGCGATGCCGCGATGTCTTCGTTCGCACATGTTCGCTCTGCCATCACACTCCCATGCGTCGGTCTGACGGCAGTTCTTCTGGTGTCGTTGTCGCCGGTCCCGGCTTCCGCGAACCCGACGCCGGAGGCGATGGTGTTCTTTGATGTCAGGCCCGCCGGATCTCCCGACGAGTACTGCCTGACGGATGCCACGAGGTGCCGGGATCTGAATCCGTCCACCGAACTCGAGGGTCTGCTGGAGTTCCGGATTTTTCTCGACCCGCAGCAGGCCTGGAATGGCGCCCTTCCCGTTCCCTATTTCACGACCGAGCTCAGCTGGCCGGAAACGTGGACGCTGGTTGACTATCGCTATTGCCGCGCGCCCGGCTGGGCCTCGTTCGATCCTGCCCGACCCAATCCCCATCATATCGAAGTCGAATGGGGTTGCGATGTTCCGCCCCCTCTCTTCCCGGTCTTCTCGCTCATCTTCGACGTGCAGGGTTACGGGAGGCTGGACACCGGGGGAGAAGCCATGACGGCGCTCGGGTGTCCGGCCGTGTTCGTCTACCCGACCAGCCACTACGCCGAGGCCGGGGTGGGGTGCGAGTACACCGACCAGCCCTGTGTAAGATGGGAGTACCGCTGCATCCCGAACCTGGAGGGGATGTGGGTGCAGCTGACCGCGCCGTACGGAGGCGGGGCCCACGCGGAAGTGGAGTTCGAGGTCGAAGGCTACCCTTACCCAGTCTGCGAGTTCGCGGTGAATTCCGATGCCGCCTGGCTCACGGGACACGTCACGCCCGAGATGTACGAGGAGACCCTGGCGCTCGACGCGAACGCCTCCGGGCTCGCACCCGGCGTCTACGAGACCGAGGTCCAGCTGGCGAACGAATCAGAGTACGACGGCGCGCGGGTGCGGGTGGGGCGATGCCTCCCGGTCACGCTGACGGTCGAGACCTCGGTCTCGGTCGACGACGGCGCCCGGTCCGAGGCGATCGGGGAAGGCGGCATCCGAGTGGATGGACCGAACCCATCGTCGGGTCCGTTCACCTTCACGTACCGGACCGCTTCGACGGCCGTAGTGCGCGGGGCGATCTACGATGCGTCCGGGCGCGAGGTCGCGATCTTGGTGGACGCCGTCCAGGCGGCCGGTGAGCGCAGCCTGACCTGGGACGCCCGGGACGCGAGTGGCCGGCGGGTGCAGCCGGGGGTTTACCCGTTGCGGCTTCTGGTTGACGGGGAGGCGCGGAGCGGCCGCGTCGTGGTCATTTCGTAGACTCAGGGATCGATCTCGAGCAGGATCTGGTCTCCTTCCACCGTCTGCCCGGCCGCGACCTTGATCGATCGGATGGTCCCGGCCAGGGGTGCCGCGATCTCGTTCTGCATCTTCATCGCCTCGACGATCAGGAGGGGCTGCTCGATCACGACCGTGTCCCCCTCCGCGACCAGCAGCTTGATCACCGTGCCGGGCATGGGCGAACGCAGGGGATAGGGACCGCCATGGTGCGCGTGCGCCAGGCGGGCGCGGTGCGCCAGGTCGTCCTCGACGCGGATCAAGGCGCGGCGGCCGTCCCACTCGATCCGGCAGGTGCCGTCGTCCGTCCGCGAGACCCGCAGGCTGAGGGGCTGGTCGCCCAGCATCACCTGGACGGTGTTGTCTTGTGTTCCTGCTCCTGCTCTCCGCCGGTCGCCCGGCCTTGGCGGGCCCGAACGAAGGAGGGACCTTGCTGGTGCACCGCGATCCGTCGCTGGTCTAATTTAGGCCGACCACGATGGGTATTGCGGCGAGAACGGTCTGAGGGAGTGTGGGCAGGCGGTGGTGACCGCCCCCGCGGATCCAGACTCGACCGTTATCTTCCACGTGCTCGCGGCGGTTCCAGAAGGCTCCGGTCCCCGATTGAAGGGGCTGACCTTCAGGATCGAGTACGACCCCGAGCGACTGACCCTAGCCGACTTCGGGCCCTGCATCGGCGACCTGGACAATGGCGCCTTCGAGCTGGCCGGAGCCGGGTGGCCGGAGAGCGCGACCGGCACGGCCATCGTGTTCGAGTATCCGAGGACGGACCCACTGGTGACGTGTTACTGGTTCGCCGGGTACGTCAACTCGACCGGAGACTCGACGTTCTTCGGGGTGACGGCGCACCCTGACCCCGCGCTGGCGGGCACCTTCGGTGATGGCAGCATCCCGTCATCGCTCGATCCCGTCGCCGAGTACGGCTGGCTCGGTTTCGGCTACGCCGGGTCCGCCCCGTGCCCGCTGTCGGTGGGCAATGACCAGCCGGAGGGAGACAGCGACGAAGAGCAGAGTGAGGGCGAAGGCGACTTTCCGGAGCAGGAGGATGACGGTTGGGAAGAAGATATCGAAGGCGGCTGTGCGGGGTTGAACATCCCATCAACAAGGTCTCGGTGTACCTCGTGTCCAACACGGTCGAGTTCGACCCCTACGAAGCGGAGCCCATCGCGATCGAATCGGTGGAGTTCCTCCTGCCCGGACTGGCGGAACGTTTGCGGGAGGCGGGTGCCTTGACACTGCGCAAACAGTACCCGGGCACGCTGCTGGCCGACACGCTTGGTTACGACGAGAACGGACAGCCGATCCGGCTTCCCGACATCTCCGGGTACTACGAGCTCGCTTTCGCCGACTCGACAGCCGCGTGCGATGCCGTGACCGCTCTCATGCAGACGGAGGGGATTCGTTTGGCGCAGATCGTGCCGGACTATGACTTCGTGGTGCAGACTCCTCCGAATGACGATTACTACGAGGATTGGAACTTCCTGCCGGCGGACGCGCATTGGCACTTGGACAACGACGGCCTTCGGGGACCGGAAAACCGCTGCGGACGGGCCATCGCCGGCTATGATATTGGCGCTGAGATAGGCTGGGCTACGGGCGTGGTGGACTCCTCGGTCGTGATCGGCGACATCGACACCGGCATCATGGGAGGGATGGCCGAGTATCCCGACTCCACCCATGAGGACCTGCGCGTCATTCCGCTGACCTATGCCCAACGGCAGCTCATCGACAGGCATCCGGACTGCCGCTGCCCGACGGGATCTACTGGATCCGGCTACAGGCGGGGCCGAAGCGAGTCACGAAGCGGATGGTGGTAGTCGGGCTGTAGGACACACCGGTCGCGGGCGCGATCCTGACACGGACCTCAGGGAGGGACCAAGCATGCAAGCGAGATGGATGGCTGATCGGAGCAAGTCCTTCCCCGGGAGTCCGGATCGCGCCCTGCAGCCGGCGGAAGGGAGGCGACAGTGGGGCCTGCCCAGGTCCAACGCCCCACGGTCGGCGCTTACCTGGGTGGTGGCCGTGATCACGGCTACCACGGCGCACGCCGCAACCTGGCACATCGAGGCCGAGCCGGAGGGAAACAATCGAATCGCCGCCCTCGCGGCTCTGGCCGCCAGCGGCGATACGATCATGATCGGGCCGGGACTCTACTACGAGCACATCGACGCGGCCGGCAAGACCCTTACCTTCATCGGACGCGAGGGGCGGGAGAACACCATTCTGGACGGTTCCCGACCATTCGCGGGGGAGGGGGGAAGTATCATCTACACCTACGACCGTCCCGGTCCGATCTCGGTAGTTGGGCTGACGTTGCAGCACGGACAAGGATCGAGAACCGAGGGTTTCCTCGGCCGGTTCGGTGGCGCCATCCACATCAACAGCGACATTTATCGCCTCTTCCGGCTTTGGGGTGGCCGGATTTGCTGACTGATTCGTAGGGGTGATACGGTCCCGCCGGGCGAGGGCGCCCGAGGGGGGACCGCTCATGGACGACAAGACGCTGTACGCCACGCTGCTGGGCCTGACTGCGCC
>JAKQSZ010000004.1 GCA_029569475.1 Candidatus Eiseniibacteriota bacterium
AACGGGCAAAGATCCCTGGTGCCTCCCGTCACCTGGCGGGCGCGCGGCGGGCTGAGTTGGATGGGACAGAGTGTGACCTCCTCGCTTGACTGGAGGCAGGATCCCGGCGCGGGCGGCCGGAAACTGGTCTCCCGTGGGAGCCGCCACCTCCAGGGGCAGGGGGTGATCCGGCCAGGGTTTCGATGGACGGTGCGCGCCGACCACCTGGGGCGAGAAGAGAGCCCGAGCGGCGCGTGGAGAGAAGCCGGTGAAAGCGCCCGATCGAGCCGGTCGCGGTGGCGGGTGACCGTCGAGGCGCCCTGGACCCGCGGAGGCGCCGGACGCACGCGCGCGGCCGGTCTCGAGTTCGGTAACGAACGGCGGGTCACAGCCACCGGCCGGAGCGACGAGTGCGGCTGGGCGGGCCTCTACGGCCGCGCCCGCGTCCTTTCCGGAAAGCTCGACCTTGCGGGCGGCGTCATGGAGGTCCATCCGGAGGGGACTCTCTCCCTGGCTCCCTCCTGGGTCGGAGGCGGTCGCGTGAGTATCCGCTCTCGCGGCCTGTGGGGAGCGGCCGCCTGTCAGTGGCGCCTGGCCAGGGCCGGGGGGAGCTTGCGTTGGATCGCGCCGATCCGGGGGCCGCGGCCGGACGGCCGGTCGAACGGACGGTGGGAGTGCGTGGTCTCGTGGGCCCAAAGCCGGCCGGCGAGGTCCGCGACGTCCCCGCGCGGGGGACGTCGCAGACAACCGCGGGCCATCAAGGGTCTGAGAGCCGCCGCGAGGCGGCCATGCTCGCCGGTCCCGACCCGTGCGGTCCTTTCGCTTCGCTGGGCCGCCGTGACGGCAGCACGTTTCGGGGACTCGCAAGGGCCGGCCGGAGCTGTCGCGTGACGTGACAGCCAGCCCTTCCGGCCAGCGTCTCCGCGCGGTTGCGCCGGATCGCTCGAGAAGGCCAGGCAGCCTCGTCGCGACAGACCAGCGCATGCTAGGCAGGACCGGCCCTTTGGTCAAGAGCCGGGACAGTTCTTGTGCCGGCGCGCCGGTTTGGCGATGCTGGCGCCATGCAGACACTCCTGGACCGGATCTTCCTGGCCATGAAAGAGACCGGCGCGCCCGTCTCCGCCGGGGATCTTGGACGGCAGTTCCTGAAGATCCACGGCGGCGGATCACAGGTCGGCCAACTGATCCGCCGGCTCCTGGGGCCGGATGCGCGTTTTCGCGAGGTTTCTGATGACCTCTGGATGGCTGCCCCCCAGACGCGCCGATCGCTTGATCAGGAGCAGTACCTGCTGATCTGCCCGCAAACTTCGGACCCGTCCCCGGAACGCTGGATCCTGCGCTGCGGGATTCATGCCGGAAGCCTGGCGGAGGCCGGGCCCGGCTCCGCGGGCATGGTCTGGGAACTGCGCGCCGGCGAGCCGGCGGACTGGGACCGGTTGCGGAGTCTGGTGCCGCCCTGCCGCATGGTATCGCTCCAGACCGGCGCCGCCGGGCGGGCTCTCCTGTGGGCCGAGCGTCGCTGGGCGCTTCCGGAGTGGGACACGGGGATCGTAGACCTGCAGGCGTGGATCCGCGCCGCCCTGCGGGAGGATGGCCTGACCGCGAGCGATTGCCTCCATGCCGGCCGCCTCCCCGACCTCTTCGCCCGCTGGAGTCTGGGGCCGTACCGGGAAGATGACGGGGGGCCCGCCTTCGAGTCGATCCGCCTGGTCCTCGAGCGGCTACTCGAACGGCACGGGTCGATGACCGAAGAGGAACTCCGGGAGGCGCAGGAACGAGCCACGCCCACGCGGCCAATCGACTGGTCCCATTTCCTGTTTACCCGGCAGGAGATCGAGGCGATCGGAGCGGTCAGCGGCACGTATCGCTTCTTCGACCAGGCCGGCGGGATCCTCTATGTCGGCAAGTCCGCTGACCTCTCGCGGCGCGTGCGCTCCTACTTCGCCCCGGTGCCGGTCGACGGCTCCCGCCGCGCGAGGATGATGCAGGAGGTAAGGCGATTTGAGGTCCACCCCACGCCGAGCGAACTGGAAGCGCTGATTGTCGAGGGCCGCGCGATCCGAGCTCATCGGCCCCCCTGGAACGCGCAGGTCGAGGTGCATCCTCCCGAGTCGTTCCCCGAAGGCTGGTGGTGGCCTCTCGTTTTCGTGGCCGGGGGAAACGACCCGCAGATGGTTTCCGCCTTTCTCCTGGAGGATCCGGGCAAGGGACGGCTCTTTCACCTGCCGCGAACGCGCCACGATGGCTTGCTCGATGCGCTCGCCCACCGCTTCGAGGAACTGCTCACGGGGGGGCCCTCCGCCGAGGACGTCCGTGCGCCCGTGGCGGGGGAGCCGGGCCGTGAAGGGAGGCCGGACCCGGAGGCCACCGGTGAGGACCCCGGCAGGGCGAAGCTGCCGGGCGAACTCGAACTGGAACCAGCGGACATCGTGCTCGCGCTCCGTTTCTTTCTGCGCGAGCGAGACCGGTTCGGGCGCCTCGACACCGTGCACTTCAGCTCGGGGTACTCCATGGCCGAGGGACTGCTCCTGCTGGCCGAGGGGGCAGGAGACGCTGTGGCCGGGAACTCCGGGGGATGGGATCAACGGCCCTCATCCCGTTCGGCCGGCAGCGCTTCGCGCGGGGTCGAGCCGCCGGAGCCCGTGACTGCCCCGGGCGGCAAGTTGCAGACTTGAGGCAGTCGTGGTCCGCCGGGCCGCCTGGGTTTCGGCCCGCCGGGCGCCATGCTAGACTGGTCCCGGCGGAAGAGGACGTCAACCCTTCTCACTCGTGGCCGCCGGTGGGGGGAGACGCCGGCCGATTTCGGGCCGGCGTAGACCGGATTCCCGTGGCGTCCCCGTTCGGAAACAGGAGGATCGTCGATGTTTGCGCAACGGATGAAGCGTCTCGGCACCGAAACGGCGTTTGAGGTTCTCGCGCGCGCCAGGGACTTGGAGAAGCAGGGCAGGAACGTCATCCATCTCGAGATCGGCGAGCCGGACTTCGACACCCCCGAGTTCATCTGCGACGCCGCGGTCAAGGCGCTTCGCGATGGATACACGCACTACGGCCCGTCGGCGGGGCTTCCCGAACTCCGCCAGGCCATCGCCGAACACATCACGCGCGACCGGGGCGTCCATGCGGATGCGGAAAACGTCGTGGTGACGCCGGGCGCCAAGCCAATCATCTTCTTCACCATCCTCGCCTGCGTGGAGGAGGGGGACGAGGTGATTTACCCCGACCCGGGGTTTCCCATCTACGAGTCGATGATCAACTTCCTCGGCGCCCGTCCCGTGCCTTTGAAGCTCCGCGAGGAAAGGGACTTCTCGATCGACCTCGACGAACTGAGTTCCCTGCTCACCTCCCGGACGCGCCTCGTGATCATCAACAGCCCGCACAATCCGACCGGCGGAGTGCTGTCGCGCAAGGACCTCGAGGGGATGGCCTCGATGCTGCGGGACCGCGACCTCTTCGTCCTCTCCGACGAGGTCTACTCCAAGATCCTCTATGAGGGCGAGCACATCTCCATCGCGTCGTTCCCTGGGATGCTGGACAAGACTATTGTCCTCGATGGCCACTCCAAGACCTACGCCATGACCGGCTGGCGCCTGGGCTATGGCGTGATGCCCAAGCCGCTGGCCACTCACATCGCCCGGCTGATGACCAACTCCAACTCCTGCACCAATGTCTTCGTCCAGCGCGCCGGCCTCGTGGCGCTGGAGGGGCCGCAGGAGATCGTGACGCAACGGAGGGAGGAATTCCGCCGGCGCCGCGACGTCATTGTCGACGGGTTGAACACCATCCCCGGGATCTCCTGCCGGCGGCCCCACGGAGCCTTCTATGTCTTCCCCAACGTGAGCCGGGCGGACGCCGATTGTCGCGGCCTGGCGCGCCGGCTCCTGGACGAGGCGGGGGTGGCCGCTCTGGCGGGCACTTCCTTCGGCGCCGGCGGGGAAGGACATCTGCGCTTCTCCTACGCCAACTCCGTGGAGAACATAGAGGAAGCGCTGGGACGGATACGCAGTTACCTGGGAAAGGCCTGACCGGCCGAGGTCGTCACCACGGTGCGGGTGGACCGCGTCGCGCCAGGGCAACGCGACCACGGTGCGGGTGGACCGCGCCACGCCAGAGCGGCGTGACTGCGCTACGGGTTGCCCGCACCAGGCCAGGGCAACGTGATGCCCGAGGGCATCCGACTCCCGGGCCCTGGCGCGCGGCCACCGGGGCATCTCAAGGCAAAATGCATGCAGATCACTTCACCAGGGGCCGAAAAGCGGGATCGGAGGGGGGTCACGGTCCCCTCGTGCTCCGGCAATCCTGATTCCTGCCCGTGCCATCCTATCCTTTCGGGTAGGATGGTTCTTTTCCAGGCCACAACTGGTTGCCGGGTCGGGATGGAGCACCGGGAGACGGAGGTCATCGCCGGATGAGGGGAGCAGCCGAACGCCTTGCGCACGCGCAGACGCAGCGAGCCTCTGCGGGCCGGGCGGGTGAAGAGGATCTGACGGGCCGCACCGTGCTGCTCTCTCTGGGCGGGAACGCCATTCTGCCGGGCCGGGGCGCAGGAACCATCGGCGAGCAGTACCGTGTGACGCAGGCCAGCATGACCCATGTGGCCGATCTCCTGGAGTCGGGAGCCCGCGTCATCATCTCGCATGGCAATGGCCCGATCGTGGGGAACATCCTGATCCGCAATGAGCTCGCGCGAGATCGGATTCCGCCCATGCCTCTGGACGTCTGCGGCGCGGATTCCCAGGGCGGCATCGGCTACATGATCCAGCAGTGCCTGCAGAACATTCTCCATGAGCGGCGCATTCCCCGGCAGGTGGCGACGGTGCTGACCCAGGTGGTGGTGGGCGCCGACGATCCGGCCTTCCTGCGGCCGACGAAGCCGATCGGGCCTTTCTATACCGAGAGCGAAGCGCGGCAGCTCGCGCGGGAGAAGGGCTGGACCATGGCCCAGGACTCAGGCCGCGGCGTGCGCCGCGTGGTGCCGAGCCCCCGCCCTCTGCGTATCGTGGAGGAGTCGGTCATCCGCTCGCTCTTCGAAGCAGGGCACGTGGTCATCGCGGCCGGCGGCGGCGGGATCCCCGTCGTGGAGGAGCATGGCCGGCTGCGCGGGGTCGAGGCCGTGATCGACAAGGACCTTGCCTCGATCCTGCTGGCGCAGGCGGTCAAGGTGGACACGGTCGTCAACGTGACGGCGGTGGATCAGGTGGCGTTGGACTTCGGCCGCCCGACCCAGCGAGCGATCGCCGTGATGACCGCCGCGGAGGCCAGCCGCTACCTGGAGGAAGGGCAGTTCCCCGAGGGAAGCATGGGGCCCAAGATCCGGGGAGCGGTCCAGTTCCTCGAAGGCGGCGGGAGGCAGGTGATCATCACCAGTCCTCCGTGCATCCGTGCCTCCTTGCAGGGCGTTTCGGGAACGCGCATCGTGCAGACCCTTCCTCCGCAGCGTCCCTGAGGGGCCAGGTCGGCATTCAGCCCCAGCGGGTCGGTCTTTCCCAGTTCGAGAGCGCGATCGGCGCGGCGGCCGCAAGTGTTCGAGCGCTTGAGCACCAGGTCCGCGTCCCCCGCCGAGGCCAGGATCGCCCATGCCGCGAATGCTGTCTCGTCGCTCCCGGATCCTGGCGGCCCTACCGTCCCGGGCCGGGTCTCTCATTCGACCAGGAGAGGCCGGGAACACCATTTCATGGCCAGGCGACAAAACCGCCCCACGCCGTGACGGAGTTGCCGCCCCGTCCGTGTTTTCCCAGGCCGGACCGCGCTGACCTTCGCCGGGGAGGTCGGTTCCTCCGGGGCCCCGGGTTTGCTTCGTTTCCCTGGGCGTCGATGCGCTGACGTGCGGCACCTCGCCGGTGGAACTGCCGCGGGCCGTCCGTGCGCCACATCGACCGATCGCGATCCGCTCCCGACCACCGGATCGTTGACCGAGGGCTGCTTCCTTTGGAGGTTCGAGATGCAAAGACCAGGATTTCTGCGGATGCTCCGTCGAGGGATGATTCCCGTCACGGCCTTGCCGCTGCTCTTTCTGTCCGCTCCCGGCGTGGCCACTTGCGGGCCGCTTCTCAACGAGATCATGGCCGACCCGGCGCGGGACTGGGACGGCGATGGAGCATACTCGTACCGCGGCGACGAGTGGGTGGAGATCGTGAACCCGGGCGGGGCTCCGTTGCCGCTGGAGGGTTACTTCCTGACCGATGACGCCGGGGAGCCGGTCTACGGATTCGCCGGCACCCTCGCGCCGAACTCGGTTCTGGTCATCTACGGCAGCGAGTCGGTGGCCTGGGAAGGGCTGCATGGCGAATCGGCCACGGGTCTGCGTCTGGGCAACGACGGGGATACGCTGTTTCTCCGGCAGGTCCTCGACGGGGACACGTTGGTGGTCGACGCCTACACGTATGCGAGCCATGAGGCCGAGGACGACCGCTCATCCGGCCGCTGGCCCGATGGAGGACCGGTCTGGGCGCTCTTCGACGGTCTCAACTCCTACGGCGGCGACGCGGCCCCCGCGGGGACCGGCGTCAACCCTTCGCCGGGCATCCCGAACACAGGCGCTCCGCCCAACCCGACGGCGGTCGAAAGGTGGGGGAGGATCAAGGCGCTCTTCGCCAGGCTGCCGTAGTTCCGGCCTCACGCGGACAACCGCGGGGCGCGTCGCGGCTGTTGCCGGAGCGGGTGGCCTGGCCTATGCTCCGGCCATGCCGTATCCAGACCCGGAACGCCTCAAGATGCTCCTGGAGCGCTTCGCCGGACAGCGGGCGCTCGTGCTGGGTGACCTCATGCTGGATTGCTACGTCTGGGGAGACACGGCGCGAATCTCCCCGGAGGCGCCGGTCCCAGTGATCGACGCGCGGGAGGAGACGTTGCGGCTCGGCGGAGCCGCCAACGTCGCCCACAACATTCAGGCTCTGGGGGCCGACGCCATGCTGGTCGGCTTGACCGGCGCCGACGCTCGCGCCCAGGACCTCTTCAAGATCCTGCGCGAGAAGCGCATCTCGGCGGGCTGGCTGGTGGCCGACCGCTCCCGAATCACCACCACGAAAACCCGCATCCTCGCGAGGAACCAGCAGGTGGTTCGCGTCGATCGCGAGGACACTCACGAAGTCGGCGAGGAGATCCTTGACGCCATCCTGGATCGCTGCATGGCGGCCATGGAGAAGGCGACCATCTGCGTCATCTCCGACTACGGGAAGGGGTTGATCACGCGCGCTCTGCTCTCCTCCATGCTGGCGGAGGCGCGGCGGCGCGGGCTTCCCGTCTGCGTGGATCCCAAGGAGACGCACTTCTTCGCCTATCGTGAGGTGGCGGTGATCACCCCCAACCAACTCGAAGCCGGGGCTGCCTACGGCCGGCGGATCCGCGACCTGCAGACCCTGCTCGCCGCCGGACGTTACCTGCGCGAGGAACTCGACGCCGAGGCGGTGCTGATCACGCGGGGCGATCAGGGCATGACGCTCTTTGGCCGGGAGGGTCCGCCGCAGCATCTGCCGACCGTGGCCAAGGATGTCTTTGACGTGACCGGAGCGGGGGACACCGTCGTCAGCGCCTACGCGGTCGCCCTGGCGGCGGGCGCCGCGCCGCCGGAAGCGGCCGCGATCGCCAACCATGCCGCCGGAGTGGTCATCCGGGAGGTAGGAACCGCGGCGGCCGATCGCGAGGCGCTGCTGCGCTCCTTCGCGGAGAACGACGGGGGGGAATCCCCTCAACCGTTGCAGGCGGATCCCGCGGAGTCCCGCCCGCTCCCGGATCCCGCAGGCTTGTCGGGCACCCGCCCGGGCGACGCGGTCGCGGAGCCGCGGCCTGGGCGATGACGGGTTCCGAGCGGCGTTCGGGCACGGCCCTCCCTGTTCCCGGCGGTCTCCTCGATCGCGACGCGCTGGCCGCCCGCTGCCGTGAGATGCGCGCCCGCGGCCAGCGCATCGTCTTCACCAACGGGTGCTTCGATCTCCTGCACCCCGGGCATGTGCTCTACCTGGCGGAGGCCCGCGCGATGGGCGATGCCCTCGTGGTCGGCCTCAACGCCGATGTCAGCGTCCGCCTGCTCAAGGGCGCCCCGCGTCCTTACCTGCGAGAGCGGGAACGGGCCTGGATGCTCCTGTCCCTTCGCTCGGTCGACCTGGTCTCGGTCTTCTCCGAGGAGACCCCTTTGGAGTTGATCAAGGCTGTCCTGCCGGATATCCTCGTCAAGGGTGGCGATTATCGCCCCGAGGAGGTGGTGGGGCGTGAGGTGGTGGAGGCCCACGGAGGATCGGTTCAGATCGTTTCGTTTCTTCCCGGATACTCCAGCAGCGCGATGATCCAGCGCATCCGCGAGGGAACGCTTCCTGGGACACCGCAGCTCCCCTGACCCGGAAAAGTGTCCGAAGAGCCGCCGGCCCCGGTCGGTGCCGGCTCGCGGGCTCCGGGACGAGTTCACTCAGAGTCGATGCAGAGAGGTGCCTGACGGGACCTGCAGCAAGTCCGGCCGGACGGAGAGCGACTCCGCCTCGGCCTTGATCCATGTCTGGGGGTGACGATGAAAAGCAACGGCAAGCATCGGGTGGTGATTCTGGGCGCGGGAGGCCGCGACTTTCACAACTTTAACGTGGCCTTCCGCGACCGTTCCGACGTCGAGGTCGTGGCCTTCACGGCGACCCAGATTCCCGGGATCGAGAACCGTGTGTATCCTCCGGTGCTTGCGGGTTCGCTCTACCCGAAGGGAATTCCCATCATTGCCGAGGAGCGTCTTCCGGAGTTCCTCGGCGAGAACCACGTCGATGAGGCGATCTTTGCCTACAGTGACGTGTCCCATGACTACGTGATGAGCAAGGCGTCCTGGGTGATGTCCCTGGGCTACGACTTCCGCCTGATGGGGCCGACGTCGACCCAGATCGCCAGCACCCGCCCGGTCATTTCGGTCCTGGCGTCCCGGACCGGTTCGGGCAAGAGCCAGACCACCCGAACCGTCTGCCGCGCTTTGCGCGAGCTGGGGCAGAAGGTGGTGGCGGTGCGTCACCCGATGCCGTACGGGGATCTGAGCAAGCAGGGGGTCCAGAGGTTCGAGGCCGTCGCGGACCTGGTGCGCCATCGTTGCACGGTGGAGGAGATGGAGGAGTACGAGCCGCACATCGTCTCGGGCACCATCATCTATGCCGGCGTCGACTACGAGGCGATCCTGCGCGAGGCGGAGAAGGAAGCCGACGTCGTCGTCTGGGACGGCGGCAACAACGACATGTCCTTCTATCGGCCCGATCTCCAGATCGTGGTGGTCGATCCGCTGCGCCCGGGACACGAGCTGGCCTGGCACCCGGGGCACACCAACTTCCTGAGCGCGGACGTGGTGGTGATCAACAAGGTGGACTCGGCCTCGCTCGACCAGATCAACCAGGTCCGGCGCAACGTCGCGACGCACGTCCCCCGGGCCGTCGTGGTCGAGGCCGCCAGCCCGATTTCGGTGGAAGGCCAGGAGAAGATCCGCGGCCGTCGGGTTCTCGTGGTGGAGGACGGGCCGACCCTGACCCACGGCGGCATGACCTACGGTGCCGGCACCGTGGCGGCGATGAAGTACGGCGCGGGCGAGATCATCGATCCCCGCCCCTACCTGGTCGGGCGCATGGCCGAAACCTTCAAGAAGTATCCCGGCATCGGCCGCCTGCTGCCGGCCATGGGATACGGCGAGGAGCAGGTGCGCGATATGGAAGCGACGATCCGCAACGTGCCCTGCGACCTGGTGGTGATCGGGACGCCGATCGACTTCCGCCGCGTCGTCTCGCTGGACAAGGATTCGGTGCGGGTGTCCTATGAGCTCGAGGAGATCGGCGAGCCGAAGCTGAAGTCCGTCCTGCAGGAGTTCCTGCAGCGCAAGAGAAGTTAGCGCGGACGATTCGCTCACGAGGAGTCCGGGTCAGGGCGGCCGGCGGTCTCGGAGGCCGCGGAGAAGTCAGGGCGTTTCGGGCCGGATGCGGGACCGATGCTGAGTTCGGTCCCGGTCCTGCGGCAAGGCGGGGAGAGGAGGACGCAGGGTGAACATTCACGAGTATCAGGCGAGAGAGATCTTCCGCGGTCACGGGATTCCGGTCCCGGAGAGCGCGGTCGCCGCCACGCCCGAGGAAGCGGAGGCGCTCGCGGCCCGCTTCGGTGGCCGGGTGGTGATCAAGGCCCAGGTGCACGCCGGCGGACGGGGCAAAGCCGGCGGGGTGAAACTCGCCCAGAGCCCCAGCGAAGCCAGGGAGAAGGCGGCCGCCATCCTGGGCATGCAGATCAAGGGGCTGACCGTGCACAAGGTCCTGGTCGCCCCGGCTGCGGACATCGGCCACGAGTACTACCTCGGGGTCGTCCTGGATCGCAAGGAAGGGCTGCCCCTGATCATGGCCTCGCGCGAGGGGGGCATCGACATCGAAGAGGTCGCCCGGACCAACCCCGGCGCCCTCAGCCGGTACCACTTCGATCCCGTGGCGGGGCTGCGCCCCTTCGAGGCCCGGCAGGTGGCCTTCGCCATCGAGCGCGACGGCAAGGTCGCCGCGCAGATCGCCTCCACCCTGCAGAAGCTCTGCGCTGCCTATGTCGCGGCCGACGCCTCCCTGGCCGAGATCAACCCCCTCATCCGGACCTTGAAGGGCGAGGTGCTCGCTCTCGACGCAAAGGTCAACCTCGACGATAACGCCCTCTATCGCCACCCCGATCTGGAGGCGTTGCGCGACCGCACCGCCGAGCTGCCCGAGGAGGACGAGGCGCGGCAGAAGGGCCTTTCCTTCATCAAGCTCGACGGCAACATCGGCTGTGTGGTCAATGGCGCCGGCCTGGCCATGGCCACGATGGACCTGGTCAAGCACTTCGGCGGCACCCCGGCCAACTTCCTCGACATCGGCGGATCGTCCGACCCCGAGAAGGTCGTGACGGCGATCAAGATCGTCACCGCCGATCCCAACGTGAAGGCGATCCTCTTCAATATCTTCGGCGGGATCACCCGGTGCGACGATGTGGCCAAGGGGCTGGTCGAAGCCATCCCGCGGAGCAAGGTGAAGCTGCCGATCGTCATCCGTCTGACCGGCACCAACGAGGCGCAAGCGCGCGAAATCCTCAAAGGCGTGGCGGGACTCACCTCGGCCGAGTCGATGGACGAGGCGGTGCAGAAGGCCGTGGCGCTGGCGCAGGCGTAGGGAGGAGGGGTCGTGAGCATCCTGATTGACCAGAACACCAGGTTGGTGGTGCAAGGTATCACCGGCCGCGACGGATCATTCCACGCCCGGGCCATGCGGGCCTATGGCACCCAGATCGTCGCCGGGGTCACCCCGGGCAAGGGCGGGCAGTCCCTTGATGGCGTCCCGATCTTTAACACGGTCAAGGAAGCGGTCGTCCTCGCGGGAGCCAATGCCTCCGTGATCTACGTGCCTCCGAGCTTCGCCCCCGATGCGATACTCGAGGCCGCCTACGCCGGCGTGCAGCTCATCGTGGCCGTGACCGAGGGCATTCCCACGCTGGAAATGGTGCCCATCATCGGCGAGCTGAAGCGGCGCAACGTCCGGTTGGTCGGTCCCAACTGCCCGGGCCTCATCTCGCCGGGCAAGTGCAAGGTCGGCATCATGCCGGCCGAGATCCACATGCCGGGTCCGGTCGGCGTGGTCTCGCGCAGCGGCACGTTGACCTACGAGATGGTCCACCAGCTCTCCACCAACGGCATCGGCCAGTCGACCTGCATCGGCATCGGGGGAGACCCGATCATCGGGACCAACTTCCTCGACGTGCTCCCGCTCTTCCAGGCCGATCCGGAGACCAAGGCTGTCGTCATGATCGGTGAGATCGGCGGCACGGCGGAGGAGGAGGCGGCCCAATTCATCAAGACCCGGATGACCAAGCCGGTGGTCGGCTTCATCGCCGGGCAGACGGCGCCGCCCGGCAAGCGCATGGGACACGCGGGCGCCATCATCGCGGGCGGGACCGGCACGGCCGCCGAGAAGATGCGGGCCCTGGGCGAGGCGGGAATTCCCGTGGCCCGGATTCCGTCGGAGGTCGGACCGCTGATCCGTCACGCGCTCGGCCTCTCCTGATCAAACTCGACCGAGGAGGATTCGTGCAGCAGACCTTGATGATGATCAAGCCGGATGCCGTGGAGCGGCACCTGATCGGCAAGATCCTGAAGAGGGTGGAGGCCGCGGGGCTGACGATCGCCCGGCTTCGCATGGTGCGCCTGCGTCCGGAGGAGGCGCGCGCGTTCTACAAGGTCCACGAGGGGAAACCCTTCCTCGAGAGCCTGGTCTCGTTCATGTCCTCGGGACCGATCGTGGTGCTGGTCGTGGAGGGCGAGAACGCCATCGCCCGCCTGCGCGAGGTCATCGGAGCGACCGATCCGGCCAAGGCCGCGCCGGGGACGATCCGGCGGGACTTCGCCCTGGACATCGAGAAGAACTCAGTTCACGCTTCCGATGGCGTGGACACCGCGCGGGAGGAGATCGCCTTCCACGATTTGCGTCTCGACCTGCGCTGACACCCGGATCATCGGGGCGGAGTCCAGGCCCGATCGCAGCCGGGGTGATACCGCTGAGCCGGGGGATCACAGGCCGGGGATCACGGCGAAGCGATTCCGGCCAGGCCGGCGTCGGTCGGGCGGCGGCCGGGAGGAGCACGGAGCCGATGGAGAGCCAGGGTCTTTTCGATCTCGTGCTTCGCACCCTGGAAGAGGGGCGCAACGATGTCGAGATGGCCGGGACCGCGGCGGACCTGGGAATCGCTTCCGGCGACCTACGGGTCCAGGGCCCCGTGGTTCTGCGGGCCAAGGCGTTCCGGGCGGGCCATCGTGTCGAGATCCAGGGGAGCCTGAGCGCCACGATCACACTGGTCTGCGACCGCTGTCTGGAGCCCGTCGTCCGTGAACTGCGAATTCCGGTTCGCGTCTACGCGGACCGTCCGGAAAGCCGGGATCGCAGGAGTCCGCAGGAATTGCGTGAACAGGACCTTGGCATTGTCTATCATGACGGACAGTCTGTGGCCTTGGCCGAGGAACTCCGTCAGGAGCTGCTGGTAGAGGTCCCGTGGCACGTCCTCTGCCGTGAGGACTGCCGAGGTTTGTGTCCACGTTGCGGCGCGAACCGCAACGTTTCTTCATGCGGCTGCGCCCCGTCCATCGGGGAGGCTGCTCAGGAGACCGGTTAGACATGGCACTTCCGAAGCGACGTCATTCGAGTAGCCGCCGTGACAAGCGTAAGAGCCAGTGGAAGCTGGAGGCGCCTGCGGCGTCCCGGTGCGCGAACTGCGGAGCCGTCAAGCGCCCCCACTACGTGTGCGCGCAGTGCGGGTACTACCGCGACGAGGAGTTTCTGGTCGTCGACAAGTAGTCATGGTGGCTGAATCGTCCATGAGCGTCTGGTCCGGGCATACCGGGCACACCGGGCATACCGGTTCGGAAAGGCGCAGGACCGGTTCGTGAAGAGGCAGCACTGGGGCAAGGCGGGGGGGAACCGTTGCCGTGAGTTTACGGTGAACGAACCCGTGTCGAGAGTTGCGGTCGACGCCATGGGGGGCGACAACGGTCCCGGCGTCATCGTGCAGGGCGCCATCGAGGCGGTCCAGCGCTTCCCCGGCATCAGGATCGTCCTGGTCGGGAGCGAGGCGGACATTCGCCCGCATCTTCCCCCAGGAGCGGAAAAGAACCTCGAGGTCGAGATCGTCCACACGAGCGAGACCATCGCCATGGACGAGTCCGCTCCCTCGGTCTATCGGCGGCGCAAGGACGCCTCGGTGGTCGTGGCGACCCGGCTGGTGGCGGAGCACAAGGTCGATGCCATGGTCTCGGCCGGGAACACCGGCGCGGTGGTCACCGCGTGCCTGCTCGGCCTCGGAAGGATCGAAGGGGTTCTCCGCCCGGGGATCGCGACGCTGGTGCCCACGCCGACCCGCCACACGGTTCTCGTCGATGTCGGCGCCAACTCCGACGCCAAGCCCATCCACCTCTTCCAGTACGCCATCATGGGGCGGGTCTACGCCCAGTATGTCTTCGATGTGGAGAATCCAAAGGTAGGGCTGCTCAACATCGGGGAAGAGAGCAGCAAGGGATCCGAGCTGGCGCAGCACGCGTTTCGGATGCTGGATGACAGCCGGGAGGCGATCCACTTCGTCGGCAACGTGGAAGGACGCGACATCCTCAAGGGCACCGCGGACGTCGTGGTCTGCGACGGGTTCACCGGCAACGTCATTCTGAAGTTCGCGGAGAGCGTGGTCTGGATGGCGGTGGAAACGACACGGCGCGAGATGGCGAGCAATCTCAAGTTCAAGGCCGGAGCGCTTCTGCTCCGTCCGCTGCTTCACCGGCTGCGCAACAAGCTCAACTACGAGGAATACGGTGGAGCGCCCCTCCTGGGGGTGAATGGGGTGGTGGTGATCGCGCATGGCCGGTCCTCGGCCAAGGCGATCATGAACGCGGTGAGGGTCGCGGCGCGAGGTGGCCGCGAGCGGATTGATCAGAAGATCAAGGAGGAGCTGGCCCGTGAACAACGAGGAGAAGAAGCTGCCGGTTAGGGACGTCCGGCTGGTCTCCACAGGTTCCTTCGTTCCGTCTCGGGTCCTGACCAATCAGGACCTCGAGAAGATGGTCGACACCTCGGACGAGTGGATCTTGACGCGCACCGGGATCAAGGAGCGCCGGATCGCCGAACCCAACCAGGCGGCCTCGGATCTGGCCGAACCGGCAGCCCGCCGGGCATTGCAGCGCGCCGGTATCGATCCCAAGGATCTGGATGCCATCATCGTCGCCAGCGTGACCGGGGACCACTGGTTCCCCTCAACGGCCTGCCTCCTGCAGGCAAGACTGGGTCCGAGCAAGGCGTTTTGCTTCGATGTCATGGCGGGATGTTCGGGATTCCTGTACGCCTGCCAGACAGCGCGGGGACTGATCGCCTCGCACGTGGCCGAGACCATCCTGGTGGTCGGCGTGGAGATGCTCACCAAGATCACCGACTGGCAGGACCGGCAGACCTGCATCCTCTTCGGCGACGCCGCCGGCGCGGCCGTCCTGCGCCCCGGCGACGAGAAGCACCGGATTCTCGGCCTGTATCTGGGCGCCGACGGCACCAACGCCGGCCTGATCGAACAGCCCGCCGGCGGATCACGCCTGCCGATCACCCCGGAGGTGCTCGAGCAGCGCCAGCAATACATCCACATGAAGGGCAACGAGGTCTTCCGCCTGGGGGTGCGAGGCATGGAGGTAGTCTGCCGCACCGTCCTCCAGAGCACCGGGATCTCCGGCGAGGAGATCACCCTGCTGATCCCGCACCAGGCCAACATGCGCATCATCGAGGCGACGGCGAAGCGATTGAACATCCCGCCGGAACGGGTATATTGCAACATTCACAAGTACGGAAACACCTCGTCGGCCTCGGTCCCGCTGGCGTTTGATGAGGCGCTGGCCGAGGGACGCGTCCGCGAGGGCGATCTCGTTCTCATGGTCGTCTTCGGCGCCGGCCTCACGTGGGGAGCCAGTCTGATCCGCTGGTAGGTACGCCCGCCGCCTGGTCACCGCGATCAGGCGCGGCCGGAACGCCGCCGGTACACACCGGAGGGCACGGCCGAAGGGCACGCGGAAGGGCACGAAGGACACACCGGAAGGACAGACCGGAAGGACACGCCGGAAGGATACACCGGAAGGATACACCGGAAGGATCTACCGCTTTGAACAGGACCGCATTGCTATTTCCGGGGCAGGGAGCCCAGTTCGTCGGAATGGGGCGCGACCTCTACGAGTCCAGCGCCGCGGCCCGCCGGCTCTTCGATGAAGCCGACCGCGTCCTCGGGACACAGTTGACGCGCCTCTGCTTCGAGGGTCCGGAGGAGGAACTGCGCCGGACGCACAACACCCAGCCCGCGATCTTCGTGCACTCGCTGGCGGCGCTGCGAGCGATGGACCTGGAGCCGCGCGGGGATCTCTGGCGAACCGCCGGGCATAGCCTGGGGGAGTACACCGCCTATGTGGCCGCCGGAGCGATGAGCTTCGAGGACGGCTTGCGCCTGGTGCGCCGGCGGGGAGAGCTGATGCTGCAAGCCGGCCGGGAGCGCCCCGGGACCATGGCGGCGGTGCTCGGGCTCTCCGGTGAACAAGTGGCCTCCGCGATCGCTCAAGTCCCCGGGGTCGTTCGCGTGGCCAATCACAACTCCCCCGGTCAGGCGGTGCTTTCGGGGGAGGTCGAAGCAGTCCGCGCCGCGGCGGAGATCCTCAAGTCAGCGGGGGCCAAGAAGGTCGTCATGCTCGAGGTGAGCGGGGCGTTCCACTCGCCTCTCATGGAGCCGGCGGCCGCCGGGCTGGCGGAGGCGCTGCGGGACGTCGAGATCCGTTCCCCCGGCTGCGTCGTGCTGGCCAACGCCACCGCGCAACCGGTGATCGAGCCGGCGGAGATCCGGGACTCGCTCGCCCGCCAGTTGCTCGCGCCGGTCTGCTGGGAGCAGATCGTCCGTTCGCTGATCGCCTGGGGGGCCGAGCGCTTCCTCGAGGTCGGCCCGGGCAAGGTGCTGAGCGGTCTGGTGCGATCGATCGACAAGGGCCTGGCCGGCGAGGCCGTCGGCACGGCGGAGCAGGTCACGGCATGGCGGGCCGCCGCCGGGACGCCGGCCGGAGCCGAGGCCAGGTCTGAAGGGAGGCCGTCATGAGCTCCCACGCTCCCCTGGCTGGCCGCCTCGCGTTGGTTACCGGAGGCAGCCGAGGCATCGGCCGCGCGGTGGCCCGCGCGCTGGC